>CAIOOC010000464.1 GCA_903859795.1 uncultured Bacteroidia bacterium | reverse complement strand
TTATTAAATCATTATTTATATCCGATTGCCTTTAATCTTGTTTCAAAATCGACCGGTAGCTTTTCAACCGGTTTCTTCAGATCCTGCGCTGCGAACCGCAATAAGTTACGTAAAAGACGTTCTGCTGCCGGATGGGTTCCCAGATTTTCCCGAATCTGTAAAGTATTCAGAATAAAGTTTCCTGCGCCAAAGGAGTTAACTGAAACCATTAATCCGGAGGCATAATCCAATGATGATTTGATTGCACCCGCTACAGCCTCTTTCGGGGAATCCTGACCGATCCATGTGGTTGCCGGAATAATTTCGCGATAGAACTGATGATCCATCAACCCTCCGGCAGGAAGACCATCAAAAATCGGATGTTGTTTTGCCCATTCATCCTTCAGGTAGAGCCAGCTATACAAATCAGAGACTGACCCTTTTTTTTCCAAAGGGAGATATTTGACTTTATTCCTACCTCCCCTGAACACTTCGGGAGATAGAAATATAGCAATTGAACCCTGGGCGATATGTTTTGCCAGTGCGTTAAATGAGGCTAATGTATCGGTTCCATCAGGCGGATTCGAACCAACCAATATGACTTCCCTCGCTTTTTGGATTTCTGTATTAAAAGGTTGGGTTTTTATATGGTGATCTGCAAGCCATTTTGTCAAAAGTGCATCTGTTCCCCAGGTAGTTATTTCAGTTTCGATTACCGGCATCTGAGCCGGATCGTCTACATAAAATTCAACATCTCCGCACGTTGGAGCACCACCCTTTTCGAGCGTGGCGGTAAGATGATATTTTCCTGCAGGTTCGTCAACAGGTAATTCAATCGAATAAATAGGGATTGCCAGTGGTAGCTCTTCATCTTTTTGAGTGACCGGAATCGTAATTGTTGTCCGGTGCTCATATATTTTCTGTTTTCCCGGACCAACAACCTGAATCAGTGCTATATATTCTCCTGCTGGAAGTGCATCTTCATTGGCAAGCACCACTTCGAGTTTGACTTTCTCACCCCGGTAAATGTTTTTGGGTTCGGCAAACAGGCACCAGCGCAACGGGGCCAATTCTTCAAACAAAGCATCTGTAGTGCCAGGTTTCAGCTCGCGAAAAGTGGTAGTCAGCCCTTCACCACCCATCACGTGGTCGTTCATACCGGTCAGGTTATGGCCAATAATTTTTGGGTTAGATCGGATTGCTGTTAGTCCTATTCTTCGTTGGCCGGCCACCCGGCTAAGGCTCTCTGCAAAGAAATCTTCCGGCCGGACGTAAATCTCATTCATGTTCCATCGCTCCCAATCGGCGAGATATTTGTCCAATTTATCCTTATAAAATTGAGCATCCTCAGCATTTGCTTCCCCCAAACGTTCGAAATGGCGGGTTACACGCCAAAGGTCAACGGAACTTCCAATACCATATTCAGACAGGAAGATTGGTTTTGAGTTTTTTCCAAGATTCCGGATAGTTTCGGTTGCTTTCAATGGCTGAGGAACAATAGGATAGACATGAGCGTCCCCAGCGCCTTCGCAATAGCCTCCCAGTCTGGTCATTTTTGCAGCAGGTGCTGTAGGAGATTCATTCCCAAGCAGATATTCCCATGTTTGAGATTTGGGATTCGATATCGAGCCGATATTGTATTGCCCATCCCAACGACCGCTCCCCAACAGTACCATTCGACTTTGATCCAATAACCGTAACCGGGGAAGGATGGCAACAGCATGTCTGAATATTGGGCCATCAAATGTTTCATTGAGTAATCCCCACATTACGACGCTGGGATGGTTTCTGTCGCGTCGAACCATTCCAAGAGTGGAGCGGTCGAAACGATCGAACATCACAGATGAACTGTCTAATCCCTGTGAAGCAAAGGATTCATTATAAACCATTAATCCTATTTCGTCACATAGATCAAGCTGATATTGTTGCGCCCCTCCCCAGATGAAACGGATCGTGTTAAATCCCATTACCTTCATATCGAGCAAATCCCGGCGTGCCTGATCCTGATTTAACGGTAACCTCTGCCCGACCGGATAATTATTGCATGAATGTGATGATCTCAGAAACAGGCGCTTTCCATTGAGCCGGAAATTCCCATTTTCAAATTTAAAATCGCGAAAACCAAACCGCACTGAGCGTTCGTCAGCCGACTGATCAACGGTATTTGTATTCCGAAGGCTAACCCTGTATAAATAAGGATTATTGAGATCCCATAACCTGGGATTTTCAATCTTAAGTGAGGTCTTAATGATGGTGTCCCCTGGCGGAATATTACACTCAAATTCAAGCGAGTTCAGCATCTCGCCACTGGTTGCGGGGGCCACTGAGAACAAAAGGTGCCGGAGAACTCTTTTGTTCCCGCCGTTTCTCAGGGTTGACTCGATTTGAATTTCATCGCTCTTCGGGTTCCCAGTCGCATAAAGATCCTCGACCCGAACTTCAGGGACTAACATTAATTCAACAGAACCTGTGATTCCCCCACAATTGTATTCGCTTCCGGCGGTGTATGGTATTACTCTGGCTTGCCGGGGAATTTGTTTCAGTGTCATTCCGTCAATTGATTCATTTGAAGGATTTAAGACCCTGATGCTCAGGTGATTCTCCTCTCCAGATTTAACAACATCGGTAACATCCAGTATGAAAGCTATATCACCGCTTTCAAAACGGCCCATGAAGGTGTTATTAACCCATACATCGGCCATATAATCAATTGATTCAAACCGCAATAATGTCCTGCCTGAAGGATAGATATTCTTCGGAACAATAAAGTCATGCCAGTACCAGACCAATCCATGATATGCCGGGAAAACTTGCTGAAGAATCCATGGAACTTTTATCTTTTTAGCCTCCGAAATCGGAGTTTTCCACCACATGGCTGTTATTCCGATATTCAGGGGGTCTTTCTCGATTAACCATTCCCCGTTCAACGAGATAACCGTCTTTGAAGCTGATTGACTGCCGTTTGTAGAAATTGTCTGTGCCGGCAAACACTTGGGATTTAGGATGTACAAGAGAATTAGTACACTGATTATCCTCGTCAATTTCAGACAGGTTTGCATCATATTTCTATTCACGTTTATCATTTGAATAAACCAATCCCCATGGTTTCCGGATATTATCCATGATTTCCATGATCTGAATGGATTCGTCGAGCGGCATAAGCGGAGATTCTTTCAGGCCTGCCTTTATGCAGCGCATCACCTCTTCGGCTTCGTAGTTAAGTGCGTTCCCAATAATGGGCTCTGAAAGTACATCTGCTTCTGCCTTATTGATCACTAATGAAGCCCTGGTAGGGACAGCAAATACATCCTCAATTTTTATGTATCCCTCTGTACCAAAAATATAGGCTTCATTTACTGCTGCTGTATTTAATGCAAATGATAAATCGGCCATTGCACCGTTATCGTACTTCAGGATTGCAATACCCTGATCATCGGATCCCCAGTCGCCAATATGGCCGACACCGGTTGTTTCGACAGGTGTTTTCTGAAAGATCATTGAAGCAAATGAGATCACATAGACGCCAACGTCAAGCAGACTACCCCCTCCCAATTCGGGATTCATTTGTCGGGCACCAGGGGGGAATATACCACGGGCGCATCGCGAAGCCCTCACGATACGCACCTCGCCGATCCTACCATCCTTTATCCAGGTTAATACTTTATTGATTAGCGGGACATGACGCGTGATCATCGCCTCCATAAGGAAAACATTTTCTTCACGTGCAACCCGAACCATCTCCCGTGCCTCAGCAGCGTTGATTGTAAAAGCCTTTTCACATAGAACGGCTTTCCCTTTGCGCATGCACATCACGCTGTTTTCGAGGTGAAAGGTGTGGGGTGTGCCGATATAGATCACGTCAATATCCGGATCATCTGCCAGCTCCTCATAGGTACCATAGGCCTTTGGAGCATTATATTTTTCGGCAAAGTTCCTGGCCGTAGTAATATCCCGGGATGCTACTGCCACAAGTTCTGCATCGGGCAAAATTGCAAGTGCATCGGCAAACTTTTTCGAGATATGCCCTGTACTCAGGATTCCCCATTTAATTTTATTTTCCATGAATTTCAACAATTCTAATGTTTCAATTATCAAATTAAGAACCTGCTAGTTCAAATTTTACGACATAAATTAAATTCCTTCACAAATTCCAAAAATTAACGATACAATCTACTCATGAAACAGCACAGATGCCGGTATAATCTCTTTACTAATCCCGGGTCCTTTCCAGCTTACCACATTCGAAAATCCTCCTCCCATTTGGAAATATTTTTCCCCAATCGTATAAGTTCCTGCTTTTAAAGCGATTGTTCGGGATGCGGGGGTTGCCGTACGCGGACCATCAGCATCAATAAACCGGTCGCCGTTCAGATAAAGGACACCACCGTCATTTGTCGAAAGATAAAAAGTATAAACTCCCTCCTTCGGAATTCGGATATAGCCGGAATATGTAAATGCAAAAAGCCCGTCATTATCACGCTCTTCAATATTGAAATCGGGCGTTATTCCGCTCTTTTTAGGTTTTAACTTATCAAGTTCATCAACATACATCACATGATCTTCGAAGTATTTGTACTCCAACCCCGGAAGAAAATGTTCACCCTCGTAATTTTTAAAATTACTAAAATCTATCCTCTTTAATTTTTCAATTTTAGCAGTTACAACTGTTGTTCTGAGTAAGCCATCTTTTTTAGCAAAAAATTTAATTTCTGAGGTCTGTTGCAATTCAAATGGCATTGTATAAGGAATAGATTTTTCTGTCGGTTCACTCCCGTCAATGGTATAAAATATTTTGGTTCCGGTTGTTTGGCTTCCAAGTGAAACTGTCGCTTTGTCGAAGAAGTAATTGTCTTTGATGGTATACCAGGGCATTGCGACTGCCTGTGCCAGTTTTCCGGTGAAAGGCCTGTCCTCCATTGCTGTTCCCCAGTTGTAATTTGGTTTGTCGCCCATTTCAAAGACGAATTCGCTGCCATCGAGGATTTCCTGATGTTTAAACCACGATCGGGTATACGTTTTCCCATTCAGGGTGGCTGACTGAATATACCTGTTTTTGTCCGAAACATTTTCTGCACGAATGATAAATCGCTTACCGTTTTCGAGGTTGATCGAAACCTTTTCAAACAAGGGGCTACCGATTGAATAGGATGGTTCACCCGGCAGCACAGGATAAAAACCCATAGCACTCATGATGTACCATGCGGAGATTTGTCCGCAATCCTCATTCCCGCTCAGTCCTGCAGGAGCATCATCATATAGTGAGCTAAGTATCTCGCGGACATAGTTCTGCGTCTTTGGAGCCGCTCCGGCATAATTGTAGAGATAAGCGATTTCATGACTTGGTTCATTTCCATGCGCATACTGGCCGATCAGCCCGCTGGCATCGACGACATTTTTATCAAACATGCTTTTATGAGTAAAAAGTGAATCGAGCCATGTCACATATTTGATATCCCCACCCAGTAACTGAATTAAACCATTTACATCATGCGGTACAAACGCGCTGTATTGGTAGGAATTCCCCTCCACAAAATTCCCGCTCGGTTCAGCCGGATCGAAAGGTTTTACCCAGGTGTAATCCCGGTTCTTCGGTCGCATAAAACCTGTCGATGGATCAAATGTATTCCGATAAAACTGTGCGCGCTGTTGATAAAGCAGGTAATCCTCCTTTTTATTCAGGATGTTGGCCATTTCGGCGAGGCACCAGTCATTAAACGAGTATTCCATCACTTTTGCCACTGAACCACCGGTTCCTTCAATATCCGAAGGGATAAAGCCCAGATTGTTATAGTAATCAAGGTTTTCCATTGCAGCCTTCATCCCTTTGTAGGCCAGCTCTGCATCAAAATCCCTGATCCCTTTTTTGTAGGCGTCTAAAATTAAAGGAAGTGAATGTTTCCCGATCATATTTCCTGAAAGTGTACCCTGGATTTCCCAAATGGGCAAACTTCCGCCAAGGCGGTACATCTCCATAAAAGTCTTCATATAATCGCTCATCCGTGCCGGCTCAATAATGGTCAACAGTGGCATCTGGGTTCTGAAAACATCCCACAATGAGAAGATGGTATAATTGGTAAAACCCTTTGCCTGATGAACCTGGTGATCTGCTCCCCGGAACTGTCCGTCAATGTCCATAAAAAGGTTTGGAGCTAATGCTGCATGGTATAATGAGGTATAAAAAATACGTCGTTCCTTTTCTGTTCCGCCCTCAACTTCTATTTTTGAAAGGAACTGATTCCATTCATTGCGCGCCAGATCTGTTATTGAAGCGAAATCCCAACCTCTATTTTCCGATTCAAGATTCTTCGTTGCACCATCAACACTAACTGCGGATATCCCAACCTTTACAAGAATTTGTTCCTTTTCTGTGGTAGTAAAACTTAAAAAGGCTTTAATATTTTTCCCTTCCACTTTGGTGATTTTATCAACCAGTGTATCGTTTACTGCTATACCGAATTTTTTAAATGGCTTTGAAAATCTGGCATAAAAGAAGATATGTTTATCAACTGCCCATTTGGTAGTTAGTGTATGTCCGCTTATCGTTGAATCATTAATAATCTGAAGGTCTGAACTAACGATATGTCCGCGATGTTTAAGATCGATTATAATATTGGAATTTACTGAAGCGGGGTAGGTATACCGATGGAAACCGGTTCGTTCGGTTGCGGTTAATTCGGCTGTCACCTTGTAATCATCAAGCTGAACCTGATAATATCCGGGAGATGCCTTCTCATTCTGATGACTGAAGCTGGAACGATATCCACTCTTCGGCTTATTTTCATCTCCCGAAACCATCTTAATATCACCAACTGTGGGCATAAAAAGGATATCGCAAAACTCCGGTTCACCTGTTCCGCTTAAATGGGTATGGCTAAATCCCAGGATTGTTTTATCCGAATAGTGATAGCCGGAAGAACCGTCCCAGTTTTCCATCCGGGTGTCGGGACTCAGTTGAACCATCCCATGCGGCAGTACCGCCCCGGGGTAAGTATGTCCATGATCGCCAGTTCCCATAAACGGGTTGACCAATTTAGTGAAATCACGGGTCTGGGCATCAACAGTTGAATAAATGCCAAAAATCGCAGCACTTGCGAAAATCAGGAATAGAGATCTCAGGATTCTCATCAATTAGTCATTTTACTGGTCGGGTAATTTTCCAGGGGGATACTTTTCAAAAATACAATACCTAATTACCAAATACTTCTGAAATATTGGATAAAGCACATTAAATATTGTTATTTTGCTTAATGGGAATTTGTACTTTGGAGTTGAAATTTTCAAAATACAAAGGAGGGAAACCTGATTTCTTTTACAATTACTCTACGTAAAGCACTAATTTGAAGGATCATTAATCAGTCGCTCGATTTCTTTTTTTAATTCAGTGATGTGGTTGATAACAATTTCCCATATTTTCATCCGATACTGAATTGTATCCATGGATGATCTGATTCCTTAACCCAATAATCCGCCTTGCACTTTGAATTGAAAATTCTGGTTCTTCTTTCACAATCCGATTCATCGCCTCTCAAATAATTTCTAAATCTCTTTCAATAGCGCATTTAAATTATATCCTCTGAATAATAATCAAATCGTAGTTCCCTGTTAATAAAGAACCCATCAATCTCTGCTATCGCATTTCTTTTCTTTTAAGTAGATATCCCAAATAAGCTCCTGCAAAACCGGGAACAAGTGCAAGAAGGGATCCAAAATTAAATGTTGTAACGATTCCGAATAAAGGTATCCACATGCTTACTGCAAGGGCCGTCAACCACGGTTTATGCGACGTAAAATATCCGAAAACTGCCGCAGCCACCAAAACCATCAATGCCGAAATACCTGTACTATCCCATGTGGGACGCGCATCGATCCATGTTATTAAAAATCCGGCAATTATACTCAGTGCAAGTTGAATAACAGCTGTCTTCTTCATCCCTGTTTGATATTATAAGCCATTAAACTTTTTCCATGCCTGATAAAAAGGGTGCCATTGCTTATCACAGGATGTGCAAAATGCTCCTTTGTTCCCCTGCTGATTTTAAAAGTGCTGATCTCTTTTAAACCCTCTACAGATGGATTAACAAGATGGACATTCCCCTTTTCGTCGTAGAGGTAAACCATTCCGTCGGCTAGGATGGTTGAACCACGACCAATTTTTAGCTGCTGCATCACTTTACCACTCTCCATATCCAGTGACATCAGTTCGAGCTTTCGGTGACCGGTAGCTATCAGCCGGTTTCCGACTTGAACGACACCTCCCATGATATTATCAAAAGGGAGCGAGCGCCAGACTTCACTGATACTCTCACCATCGTCTGAGAGTTTAAGTTTGACTGTGCGGTTTCCGTCACCCGCTACATACCACAGATAACCGTTCTGGTAGATTGGTGCATTTGAATGAACGTTACCAGCTGTATCCTGTTTATGGGTGAAAAGAAGCTTCCCGTTATCGGCATCAATGCCCAGCATCGAAAGTTCAGTAAAAGTGAGCAGAATATTGTGTTTCCCATGTTGAAGCATCTTTGGCGAACAGAAAGCTGAGAGCTGCCCTACCCCTTTGCATTTCCAGATGAGAGCGCCCGAAAAACGGTTCAGAGCAACTACGTTCGTATCTGCTCCTCCCGGCGTACAATAAATCATCTGATCTTTTACAAGCAATCCTTCGGAATATCCAAAGATTGTATTCTTTCCGTGCAGGTCGGTAAAGAGATTAACAGACCACACTTTTTTGCCATCACCCCTTTTCAGGCATGCTATTTCACCTTTTCCCGTTGTGACATAAACCAAATCATCAACCACAGTCGGGGCTGACCGTGAGCCCGGGAATCCCTTTTCCCATTCAGGGCCATAGGGGACTTTCCAATTAAGTTTTCCCTTCAGATCGAATGAAAAGAGGTAAGCGGTGCTGTCGATCCCTCCTGTTACAAACAACCCATCACAAGTTACTACAGGGGAGCCATAGCCATCGCCAATCATATCGCTGGCCCAGAGAAGACCAGGCCCTTCTTTAGGCCATTCTTTCAATAGTCCCGTACCCGGATAGCTTCCATCCCGGTTAGGACCATGCCATTGGGCGATCTCTGGTTGCCTGGTACAGGCACAGATAAGAAACATAGCCGGAAATACAAGGATTAATCGTCTCATAATTAATATTAATAGGTCGTTTTTATCAGTTTAAAATGTTCTTCTTTCTTTCCGTTTCGAATGGAAAGAATCAATAATCCATTGGGTAAATTAGATAAGTTTTCCAGTCGGATTGTCTCGGAAACCGGAACTCTCGTTTGCCGCAGGCAGACACTCTTCAGATCGTAAATACTCACGATGCAAGTCCCGCCTGAAACCCGATCAAGATTTCGAATCGTAATAAAGTCGGTGAATGGGTTTGGTGAGACACTCCATGAAGATTTTTCAATTAATGGGATTGCAGTGTATAATTTAAGGTATTTATCTGCTTTTTCAAAATTGGGGATCCCAAAACCTAATAGCGAATCGGGATTATTGTATTGACTTGCACTTTGTTCGATAGCTTTTTTTACCAGTTTTACGTCAGAATAAGGATTGGCCTGCAATAAACAAGCCCCCATTCCGGCAAGCACTGGTGACGAAAAGGATGTACCACTTGAATAGCCCGGTGTTCCGCCACTTGTTATGAGGAATGTTAATGATCCCATGGCTGCCACATTCGGCTTTACTGCGCCTCCATACGCAGGACCAACTGAACTAAACGATGCGCGTATCCCATTTTTATCCACGGCTCCTACACCAATTACATTTTCTCCGTCGGAGGGTGAAATGATATGCCTCCATGGATTATTTGCCTCGTTCCCGGCACTTGTAAATACCAGTATTCCTTTTTGAAAGGCCATATTGGCGCCCTGTGTTACCCTGTTTTTTGTGCCGTTCATGTCGGAATAGGAATGGTTCATCGCAGGATCATCAAATAAGAAATAACCCAGCGATGAATTGATCACATCGACACCCAGACTGTCGGCCAATTCTGCAGCAGCGACCCAGTTATCTTCCTCAATTGGATATTCTGTGACGTCATCCTCGGAACGGAAAAGATAATATGATGCATCGGGAGCAGTCCCAAGCAAAACGGAGGGTTCATTGCCGGCCATGCAGGAAAGAACGCTCATCCCATGAGTATGCTGCTGGTAAATATCAGACGTGGGATCTACAAAATCACGTGTACCTAAAATCCGGCCGGCATTTCGGAGGCTGTCGAAGGCGGTAATTTGGTTTACATGCCAGAATCCGGCATCAAGTATAGCTATCTGGATCCCTTTTCCCCGGTAACCCAGGTTATGCAGATAATTACCGTTTAACTGGGTTAGCTGGGTGATTGCATATCCATAGTTTGGCGGATTATATACACTTTTCAGTTCTGCTTCATTGAATTTGAGGATTGTCGATTTGGATTGAAGGGCCGGTTTGGTAAGATTTACAGAAGTAACAAACGGGAGTTTTGAAATTTGTCTGATCAGGCTGGTATCAGAAGTTCCAACAGTTGCTCCATTAAGCCATTTGGATGAATGAATGATCGTAAGCCCATGATTGATTAGACTATCGAGATAGGCTGGAGAGACAGGAAGATCGGTCTGATCAATAGCGATTGACTGTCTGACCCGTCGGTCGATAGCCCTTTTGGATAAAAATGCTTCGGGCTTGGTCACCTGAAAGGGGGTACCATTTTTATCTCTTAACGTTATCCAATAATAATTATTTGTAGCTATCTGGCCAGGTGAGACCAACCCAGACATCAAAAAAATTAGTATTGGAATCAGCCTGGATCTCATATAAATTTTGATGAACAGTAAATACGCTTTCTGTTATTGCAGGATTCATGTTAGCCAATACGGAGATTAGCCGATCAAAGGTAGTAATTGATTAAGGATTTTGGAGAATTAAATTAACTTTATTAGGAAAGTCCGGGTCCGACTCAAAGTCGGGCCCGGACTTTACAAAAATGGTTAAAAAATTGACGGATCGACAAATTCGCAACCCTATCTTCCCAGCTCGTCCTTGAGGTATTTCGCAGTATAGGAATTATCGAGGGCGATAATCTCCTGAGGTGAGCCGCTGCACAATAACCTTCCGCCATCTTTACCACCCTCGGGACCAATATCGATGATATGATCGGCCACCTTGATCACCTCCATGTTATGCTCAATCACAATCACCGTATTTCCCTTGTCAACCAGTTTATTGAGAACCTCAAGAAGTACCCGGATATCTTCGAAATGGAGACCCGTTGTTGGTTCATCAAGGATATAAAGGGTCATCCCTGTGTCGCGTTTACTTAACTCGGTTGCCAGTTTTACACGTTGCGATTCTCCTCCGGAAAGGGTGGTAGAGGACTGTCCCAATGTGATGTAACCCAGGCCAACCTCCTGCAATGTTCGCAAGCGGTGAACAATCGCAGGGATACTTTCGAAAAACTCAACCCCCTGATTGATTGTCATATCCAGTACATCACTAATAGATTTACCTTTAAATCGTACCTCAAGGGTTTCGCGGTTATATCTTTTCCCGTTGCATTTATCGCAGTGGACATAGACATCAGGCAGAAAATTCATCTCAATCACTTTCATTCCTGCCCCTTCGCACTCTTCACACCTGCCGCCTTTGACATTAAAGGAAAACCTTCCGGCCTTGTAACCCCTGATTTTGGATTCGGGCAACAAGGTAAAGAGGTTACGGATATCGGTAAAAACGCCGGTATACGTGACGGGATTCGATCGAGGAGTTCTCCCTATTGGTGACTGATCGACCTGCACAACTTTGTCAATAAGGTCGATTCCTTCGATTGATTTGTAAGCTAAGGGATCCAGCAGCGATTTATAAAAATACTGACTCAGAATAGGCTGCAACGTCTCATTAATCAAAGTCGATTTCCCGCTGCCCGAAACACCTGTCACACAGATCATCTTTCCGAGGGGAAATTCAACATCTATATTTTTAAGATTATTCCCCGATGCACCCCTGATAATTAACGATTTTCCATTCCCAGGTCTGTGAGTGGCCGGCACTTCAATCTTTTTCTTTCCTGTCAGGTATTGAGAGGTGAGTGTATCGTGTTTAAGAACTTCAGATGGAAGGCCAGCTGCAACAATCTCACCTCCGTGAATGCCGGCCAATGGTCCCATATCAATCAAATAATCAGCTTGTAACATCATGTCGCGGTCGTGTTCGACTACGACAACCGAGTTACCTGTATCCCGAAGCTGCTGCAATGAATTGATCAGCCTCAGGTTATCGCGGTGGTGCAATCCGATACTTGGTTCGTCGAGAATATAAAGCACGTTTACCAATTGTGACCCGATCTGGGTCGCCAGCCTGATGCGTTGCGATTCACCACCCGAAAGGGTTCCTGCAGGTCGATCGAGCGAAAGATAGGTCAGACCTACATCAATGAGGAACCGGAGGCGCGTACGTAATTCCTTGATCACCTCTGTGGCAATCTGTAACTGGCGGCCACTAAGCCGCTCTTCTATTTTCTCGAAAAAATCGGAAAGTTCACAGATATCAAGTTTTGTCAATTCTGAAATATTCTTCCCGTCAATTTTAAAATGGAGCGGTTCAAGTTGCAATCGCTGACCATTACATTCAGGACAAGTCATGCTTTTATGAAACTGATCAGCCCATTTCTGTGCCGTTTTTGAAAGGTTGTCGTTTTTTTGATTGAGGATATATTTAACGATTCCTTCATAGGTCATCATATAATCAATGGAACTTCCAAGGGGTGAATTTTTAAGCTGTATCCTTTCACCTGTTCCGAAGAGAATAGCATTAAGTGCCTCCTCAGAAATTTCTCCTACCGGTGTTTTAAGAGTGAACCCATATTTTTCAGTAAGCGCCTCTATCTGCCAGAAAATCATTGTGTTCTTATGGGGTCCAAGAGGTGCTATTCCCCCCTTTGCAATAGATAGAGAAGGGTCAGGAATCAGCTTTGACTGATCTATTTCGGTGATCTCTCCAAGGCCGTTGCATTTATGGCAGGCACCCTGTGGAGAGTTAAAGGAGAAACTATGGGGCGCAGGATCGTTGTATGAGATTCCGGTTGTCGGGCACATCAGGTGTCGCGAAAAGAAGCGGGTAACTCCCGATTCAGCATCCAGAATCAGGATTATCCCCTGGCCATGTTTCATTGCGATATCGACAGAGTCACGAAGCCTTTTACGGTCACCCTCATCAACCACCATCTTGTCGATAACCATCTCGATATGATGATTCTTGTAACGGTCTACCTTATAACCATGGGTCATTTCGCAAACCTCACCATCGACGCGTGCATAAAGAAATCCTTTTTTCCGGATCTGCTCAAACAGTTCGCGGTAATGGCCTTTACGACCACGGACAACAGGGGCCAGGATCATGGTGCGTTTGCCCTGGAACTTCTCAACGATCAGATTGATGATCTGCTCGTCGGTATATTTGACCATCTTCTCACCTGTATTATAGGAATAGGCTTCACCGGCACGGGCAAAAAGGAGACGAAGAAAATCGTAGATTTCAGTTACAGTCCCAACTGTAGAGCGGGGATTCCTGTTGGTTGTTTTTTGTTCAATGGAGATGACAGGGCTTAACCCGGTGATCTCATCCACATCAGGGCGCTCCATATTACCCAGAAAACTACGGGCATAGGCAGAAAAAGTTTCAATATAGCGGCGCTGACCTTCGGCATAAATTGTATCAAACGCAAGAGATGACTTTCCGCTTCCGCTTAACCCTGTAATGACAGTGAGCTGGTTACGCGGTATTTCAACAGTTATATTTTTAAGGTTATGCTCACGCGCCCCTCTGACTACAATTTTATCTTCCTCATCCATTTATCAGGTACTCTCTTTTGAGAAAAGGGGTGAATTAATGTGATACTGGTTGATCGGCGAAAACAAAGCTACGGTATTTACCGACATCCGGGATCTTGAAAGTATAGGTTTTCTTCCTGGGATTTTTGAGGTAAGATTGTTTCAACCACGGATTAAACTGCTTGAATAACTTATAATTAATGTTGTTAGAACGGGCGAAGTCGGTGAAATTTTTTATGCTACCCTCTACCTTTAATTCGTTTACCGGGATAATGGGATATTTCTCCTCTTCACTCACTTTAAACCCATATTTCAGTGGATCTCCTATCACAAGTTTAAGTGCAAGAATACGGTATAAATAGCGTGCTGTTTCATCGTTAAGCTGAAGGTCGTAATAACTATTGCTGTTTTGCATTGTTGCCTGGCGGCTTACCCCTGCAACCCCGGCATTGTATGATGCCGCCACCATTGTCCAGTTACCATATTTATTATACGAATTCTTCAGAAACCTGCACGCCGCTTCTGTTGCTTTTTCGATATGACACCGTTCGTCGACCTCTTCGTTCACTTCAAGTCCGTTTTCTATTGCCGCACCTTTCATAAACTGCCAGATACCAACAGCACCCGCTGGTGAAACAACTTTATCGAAAAACCCGCTTTCCGCCAAAGCCAGAAATTTGAAATCTTCGGGAATGTGATTCTTCTTCAGAATAGGTTCGATAGTAGCAAAATAGCGGTTGGTTTTTTTAATATAAAGCAATGCCTGCGAATGGAAATTGGCCACACTGAGCATTTCGCGGTCAAGCGATTCACGCACATCAAAATTCTCGAGCGGAACCGGTTCATTGGCGAATTCAAGCTTGTCAGGTAGGGGTACAGTGGTGAAAAAGACCTTCGGAGTCTCAGCAGGAGCTGCAACAATATGATCTTTGACTTCGTCGGAGTGAGAGCAAAAAAAGAGCCCCCCGATAATCACGCAAAAGGTTATCAATGAAAGTAGAACCAAAATACGTGAGTGGTTATTTTTATTTTTAATAGAGTTGAGATCTTCCATAAAATTGCATAAAGTAAGCCCGCAAAGTTAACAGATTCCAGCGTTTAATCCAATTAATGGAAACAAACTCAATTAATTCTATAGGTCAGTCCGGTTTTTATTTCCATCTGGTTTGGTTTGTAGCTGACCGAATTATTTGTACTTAATGAGTTTATAAAGTGTTTCAGACGTGGTTCGACAGTTAGCGTAATCCTGTTGGTCAACTCATAGCCGAATTCCAGACCAAGCATCCCGGAGTATACAACTCTTCGGAGATTCAACGTCTTACCGCTGCTTATCTGGTCGTCCCGGGTCCGTACGACAGCCTTATTCCCAACCAGGAAGTGAGAACTTAACCCTCCTGTTGCACCAACACTGAATCTGTTGTTATTGAGTTTATAGGTCATCCTCAACGGAATTTCGACAAATTCAAAATTCTGTTTCAGGCTAGTTTCATCCGAAAGTCCTGTGTCATTATTACCTGTGTAATTGATCAGCAAAATACTTACGTCACTGGTTGATTGGGTGATATTATTGTAAATTATTCCAGATTTAACGGTTACTCGTTTACCGATTCGGTAACCGGTTACTACTCCAGCCGAAAAACTGTTTGCCCTGGTATTACCTTGTGATTGATATTGAGAATCTGATGTTTGTAATCCGCTGATTTGACCAAAATTGTCAGAGCGGCTGTCAAATCCACTTGTATATTCTGCCCCGACACTCCATTCTCCTCCTCTTTTTTTCCCGATCCTTTTTAGAGCTCCGTTTAAATCTGATTTCCCGGAAGAGTTTCCATCAAAAAAGGTTGATATACCCGGGTTCGAATTCGCGACCTTTTCATCACGTTCCTTGGATCCATTATTTACAGAAGCAGTTAACCAATTAGCAATCTTATCAATAACCTTACTTTGCTGCTGTGCGTTATTATCCGCCTGTATAAATACTGAATCGCTCGGTTTAGGAACTGTTAACTGCCCCTCTTTTGTCAGAAAAGTTGTGTTTGCAGCAAACGCAGCAAGTGACGATAATCTGGTTGAGGTTGATTGTGTGCTGGTATTCGAAATTCCAGATTTTGAAATTGTGGGGTTTGGGGTAATGTTGTTTGGTTTTTGGGCCACTAAACCGGCGCTTACCGGAGCATTTATGATCGGTGTTGATGATGATGCGGTTATAATCTTAGGTTTGTCAATTGTTTTAACCCCGGAATTAGTATACATCCAACCTGCGAGAGATGCGACGACAACTGCTGCTGCAATTCCAAGGGTTTTTAACCGCTCAATACGCCTGCTCTTTTGGATAGTATTGAGTTTCTCCTCAATATTTCCCCAAACCCTGGCTGGCGGAGTCATCTCATAATTAGCCAGCTTTCTGTAGAACAGCTGGTCAAGATCATTTTTCTCAGTTAGCATAGTGTCGTCGTAACTGTATTTTTTTCCAATCCGAAATTTTCAATCACCTTCTTTTGAAGGATAACCCTTGCCCGTGATAGATTTGACTTGGACGTTCCTTCGTTGATTTCCATTAATTTTGCAATCTCCTGATGTGAATACCCTTCAATCGCGTAGAGATTAAATACCATCCTGTAACGCGGAGGAAGCTCCTGAATTATCTTCAACAAATCGTCTGCAGAAATAGATGACAAGGTCTCTTCCGAAAAATGGAGACTCTCGAAGACCATCATATCCTCTACAGGAAATAACTGATTATTTTTCCGGAATTTTTCGAGCGATGTATTAACCATAATACGTCGCATCCAACCTTCAAACGAACCCTTGAAACCATACTGGGAAATCTTCGTAAAAACACGAATAAAACCATCATGCAAATTGTCTTCTGCTTCGGCGGCATCCTTCGAATAATTCAGGCAGACTGCGTACATCTTTGATGAATAAAGATTATACAAAGCCGACTGAGCTTTACGGTCACCAGAGGCGCATTTTCGTATTGTTTCGTCCAGATTGATCACAAATAACTTTTATTAAATGCAGCAAAAATCAAGCCCGAAGAAACAGCAAATTTTAAATCAATTATTTTAAAATATGTTAAAGAACGACAAAGAAACCTATATGGCCGGATATCACTCTGAAAATCACCAAAAGGTTAATTCTCAGGTATAATCTTGTTGGCTAATCAGTTTAAGTTTACAGGTAAGAGATGATTTTTGGCAAAAGGGTTGCGTTTATAAAAAAAAATGTGCAACTTTATGTGGAATAATTTAATCTTTAGGTTGTTAATAGATAACAGGTCAGTAAATTGTGAGAGAAATGAATTGTTTGGGGTAAATCTTTGGCATAAATATTGCTGATTATTTTATTATCAGAAGATTAGATTATTTTATTTTTCAGAAACAGGATTTAAGTGTGATTGAGAAATCACAAGCCCAAATGAAAATTTCTCAATGGCTGTTGGCTATACACACCTTCTGTTCGAGATGGCTTTTAAAAGACAAATTGTATTGAAATGAAAACGAAAATAACTACAATGATAATGGTCCTGATCTTTTTCTCAGCCGGATGTTCAAATAGTGAAGGACCCGTCGCACCTCCGGGAAATATTGTATTGACTCAAAAATCAGCAGGTTTGGTAAGTGCCGGCAACTCATTTACTTTTAATCTGTTAAAAAAGATTCCAGATAGCCAGGGCCATAATTTACTGGTATCTCCGTTAAGTATTTCTCTGGCCTTTTCAATGGCTCTAAATGGGGCAGATGGAACCACGAAAAGTGCTATCATCAGTGCATTAGGATTAGGTGAACTTACGGTGGATGAGATCAATCAGATTTATTTCGACCTGGTCAATGCACTAAAAAAGACCGATTCAAACGTGATATTAAATATTGCGAATTCGATCTGGATAAGGAAAACATACCCCGTTCTGGACGCATTCATCGCTACAAATAAAAAGTTTTACGATGCCCAGGTCCTGGCGCTTGACTTCGATCAGGCTGCATTAGCTGTTATCAACAACTGGGTAAACGAAAAAACGAATAGCAAAATTCCAACAATCCTTGATCAGATTTCAGCTGACGAAATTATGTTTCTGATCAATGCTATCTATTTTAACGGGAAGTGGGAAGTTCAGTTCGAAAAGCCGAATACAGTAAACGGGGCTTTCACGCTGAGTTCAGGATCTTTAGTAACTGTTCCCTACATGAAAATAAAGGAGCAATATGGTTATTCGGAGCAGACCGGTTACAGGGCATTAAAGATGCCTTACGGCCGCGGAAAATTTGAAATGGTTATGTTACTTCCTGATGCCGGAACCTCTGCCGATCAATTAATGAATCAGTTGGATCCAGTTTCCTGGTCAAATCTAAAGACTGCACTTTCTGCAAAGAGTAAAGTCGATGTGTGGTTACCCAGATTCAAATTTTCGTGGGAAAGCGATATGAATGATATCTTATCATCGCTTGGAATGACCGTTGCTTTCTCCAAAACTGAGGCCAATTTTTCGAAAATCAATGCCACTGACCAGCTTTTCATTACAAAAGTCAAGCACAAGACATTTATTGATGTGAATGAGGAGGGGACAGAAGCTGCCGCAGTAACGTCGATTGGAATTGGAGTGACAAGTGTTGGTCCCGGAGGTCCGGAATTTCATGCTTCCCGCCCATTTCTTTTCTTTATAACCGAAGAGGATACAGGGGCAATACTTTTTGCCGGAAAAGTGGAGAACCCGCTACTTTCGAATTAAACAACTCTTATATCCTATTTAACCTAGAAACAGTGAATTAAGATGAAAAATCAGATCTTTAAAATAAGCGTTTTTCTTATTCTCTCGCCCTGGTTACTGATCTGCTGTCAGGATCCTGTGAGTGTTCCCATTGAAGCTAAACAGACCAATTGTTACTTTCAATTTGAATATATAAACCATGCCTGGGGGTTTAGCCACGGGGGTTTTACAATTACACCTTCCGGGAAAGTCTATACCTTTGACAAGACCACACCATGGACTTTTGCGGTAAACAGTCTCCTCTCATTTGCAGCCCTTGATAGCAATATTAATGCTTCAGTGAAGAGGGATACACTGATAGGAAGTTCTGATCTGGCTCACTATCAGACACTCGCTTTCATTGCTACGAGTGGGGTTATGAGTTCCCCGGTACTCCATGGTGCAGATATGGGTGCCCATTTGTGCAAAATAATTGTTCCTGATCCGGGAGGGAAACCGGGCGTCTATCGTGAATTTATCCTTTTGCAGACAGGAGATACTGAATTTCATAATCTTACGCCTGAGGCTGCCCTGATTAGTGACTGGTTGCTGGGAATTCGGCTGCCGTAAAGTTTTCTTTTAACTGAAGAAAAGTTTAGCTTTGCCTAAAACAATTTTATGGGAGCACTATTTCAGCAGGTTCTTGGTTGGTATATGGGTCATATCACCTATTGGACTATTTTCTTACTCATGGCAATTGAAAGCACGATCATCCCTTTCCCATCAGAATTAGTCATTCCTCCCGCTGCATTTAAGGCTGCTAACGGGGACATGAATATCTTTTTTGTAATTTTTTCCGGATCGATGGGTGCTGTAGTTGGATCAATGTTTAATTATTACATGGCCAAATGGTTAGGAAACAAGATCCTGATGAAATTTGTCAATACACGGCTTGCCCATTTAATGATGGTAGATCAATCAGCCATTGAGAAGACAGAGCAATATTTCCTGAAGAACGGCAAAACATCTACACTTATTGGTCGGCTGGTTCCCGGAATTCGGCACCTCATCTCAATTCCAGCCGGATTAGCAAATATGAGAATGCGTGACTTTATCCTTTTTACAGCAATCGGAGCTACAGCCTGGAATATGATCCTTGCAATGCTGGGCTATTTCTTTTATTCGCAAAAAGAAATTCTCGACAAGTACTATAAAGAACTTATTGTCATTATCTTAGTCATTGGCGGAACTTATGTTCTTTATCTGATTTACAAGGCATTCAGGAAAAATAATGGAGCAGAGGCTTAAAAAGACAATACAAGACGAAGAAACGATTCGTTATAGAACAAATTTAATTACCAGTATATCAATAAATTAAAAGGAAGTCGTGGAAAAATTTAAAGGATTGATTGCTGCCCCATTTGCACCGATGGATGATAAAGGTGAAATTTTGTATGATCTGATTGATGTATATTACGATTTTCTGGAAAAAAACAGGATAATTGGGGCTTTTATCAACGGTTCAACAGGCGAAGGGGTCTCTCTTTCTCAAAAAGAGAAGATGAAAGTGGTTGAAAGCTGGACCGCCAGGTCGAGAGACAGGAAAACAGTCAAAGTTATAAATCTTGTTGGAGGTACATCCTATAAAGAGTGTATTGAGATTGCCCGGCACTCAGCCGATTGTTTGGTTGATGCAATTGCAATTGTAGCCCCTTACTATTTCAAACCCGCAGATGCAGTGCAACTGGCTGAATATTGTGCACTGATTGCCGGAGCGGTGCCTATGTTGCCGGTCTATTTTTACCATATTCCAATTTTAAGCGGATGTTATGTCACCATGTTTGACTTTTTGCAGGAGGCAGCTCCTATCATTCCAAATCTGGCCGGAATCAAATATACACATGAAGATTTCATGGATTTCTTAAGCTGTACCCATTTTATGGAAGGAAAATTTGATATGATGTGGGGCCGTGATGAGAATATGCTTTCAGCACTGGTTCTTGGAACACAAAGTGCGGTTGGCAGTACCTTCAATTATGCTGCACCACTTTATTACGCGCTTATCGAAGCATTCGACAGGGGAGATCTTATACAAGCCAGAAAATTACAGCAATTATCGATTGATATGATCAGACTTCTAAGCAAATATGGGGGAATAGCAACCGGTAAAGCCTACATGAAATATATTGGTTTTGACCTGGGGAAATTTAGATTACCCGTTAAAAATATGGCAGATGAGAGTTATATGAAATTGGTCGATGATATCATATCCCTTGATATGCAGGAGTTCTTCTCAGTATTCTAAGTAAATGGTTATTAGATCATAAACTATTAGAGGAAAGAAGCAAATCACTCTCCTCTGGGAATTGAACCGTTAAATAGCCTCCACTTCCATGCCTTACTACTTTTTACAAGGACGCCGGTGAAACGGTACGGCGTTTTTACGATGTGGCCGTTATCCCACTGTACGATCATTGCTCCCTCAACAAATACCCAGGCTTTTTTCCCATCGCTGTCTATGTCAATACGATTCATTTCCCAGCTGAAATTGGCATGGGCAAAAATGGCTGTCAGCCAGGTTCGAATCTGATTTTTTCCTTTACAAAACTCTCCTTTGTCGGAACCCACAAGGATCACGTTATCAGAGTTGTCGAACATCGATAAGCATAGTTCAACATTTGCACTTTTGGCAGCATCATTCCAGGTTTTTAAAGCTTCGTTAATCTCTCCTTTAGTCCTATCGGAAGATGGGTGCGCTGCCAGGTGATTTAATACCGTTGAAAATAAAATCAGGAGTACTACTGAAGGTAAAACATATTTTTTCATAATCATTGGTTTAATGGTTGGAGCTTTCCGGATTCTAATTTGCAAGCTAAGATAAAGGATTATTCTCAGGTTTTACCACAACAAAAAATATGGGTAGAAACCAGGATGTTTTAAATCCCGAATTCCACCCATATATTTATCCATAAAGGGGTAAAATTTAAATTTGCTATTCCTTATGGAAGTAGTTCTGCCAGCTTTTTCTCCAGTTCATCCCCGCGAAGGTTCTTGGCAATAATTTTCCCTTCTTTATCAATCAGGATTGCACATGGAATAGATTGAACGCCATATTTGACCGCAGCTTCATTTTGCCAGAATTTCAGATCAGAAACATGGTGCCAGGTCAGCTGATCGTCAGCAATTGCCTTGACCCAAAGACTTTTTTCCTTATCAAGTGAAACACCGATTATATCGAATCCCTTATCCTTAAATTTCTGATAAACTCTCACAACATTAGGATTTTCCTTCCTGCAAGGGCCGCACCATGAAGCCCAGAAATCAATTAACACAATTTTCCCGCGTAGTGAAGATAGCGACAATGGGGTTCCTTCTGGTGTATTAAGGGTAAAGTCAGCTGCTAACCCACCAACAGCGGTAATCCGCATTTTATCTGCCAGTTTTTTGAGCTCTGCAACATATATCGACGACTTGATTGATGGATCAAGAAACGCAACAAGGGTATCAAGATCATGTGAGGACATCTCATTGGCAAGCTGCATTAAAACAATCAACGGGGAGACTGTTGATTTTGGATGTTCGCGAATGAAGTTTTTAGTATATACTTTTTGATTTCCCATCATAGCTTCATAGTCGATCTGGGCTCTTTTCATTGCATCTTCGTTACCACTCTGACGGGCTGCATTGTATTTTTGCTGCAATCCCTGGGTCTCTTTATTAATATTCTGAAGTTCCTTTTTCAGAATCGAGAATTCGTCATTTGATTTTGATCCTTTAACAACAGTGGCATGCAAACTGTCCATACTCCCCTCAAGAGTCAGGGTTCCATTCTCGGCAAAAAACTGTGCAACAACTGTTTGAGGAGGAATCGATACAATACGTAACTCCGGCAGATCGGTCTTTCCCTTTAACTCAAATTTCCCATTCTTGATTGAGGCAGAGTCTTCGGTAACCCATCTTCCATCCTTATATTTCATTAATTGAATGAGACCATTCTCTTTCCCTTTTATTTGTCCCTTGATTACATATCCTGTAGGCTTTGAACAGGAAACAAGAACTGAAAAAACAGCTGCAATTACTAAAAGATTTCTCATTATTCGATAATTTATGGCGATGATTAAATTTGCTTATTTAAAAGAGTTAGCAAAGGTATTAAAACAATTTAACTGGCAAACAGTTGTTATTCATTTCCAACTGATTTGTAGTAGGCTGCCAGTAGTTCGTGTGCAGCAATGAAAGAGCTCATACCGTTGTCGAGAACCAGTTTTTCGTAATGTTGGAGCCTGGGTTTAACAAGGTGATTATGGTAAAAATTGTACCGAAGTGTTTCATTAATTGTTTCGTACATCCAGTACCTCGCCTGGTCACTCCGTCTGTTGAAAAAATATTCGTTCTCCTTTGTGAGGGTAATATAATCGTTTACTACATCCCAAATCTGCTGAATACCTGTATTCTCAATTGCTGAGCAGGTCATAACCGGGGGAAACCAGCCCGAACCCGTGGGAGGGAAAAGATGTAACGCGTTGCGGAATTGTGCAGCAGCCAGTTGCGCCTTGTCGTAATTATCTCCGTCAGCCTTATTTATAACAATTGCATCTGCCATCTCCATGATCCCACGTTTGATTCCCTGTAACTCGTCACCTGCTCCGGCGATTTGTATCAGAAGGAAAAAGTCAACCATGGAGTGAACAACGGTCTCCGACTGGCCTACACCCACGGTTTCAATAAAGATTGTACTGAATCCTGCAGCCTCACATAAGATGATAATTTCGCGTGTTTTCCTGGCCACACCACCGAGTGATCCTGCCGATGGACTGGGTCGGATATAGGCATTCGAATCGGAGGAGAGCTCCTCCATTCGGGTTTTATCACCAAGAATGGAGCCCTTCGAACGCTCGGAACTTGGATCAATAGCCAGCACGGCGAGCTTTCCGCCGGTACCAGTAATTTTTTTACCCAGAGCTTCTATAAAGGTGCTTTTACCAGCTCCCGGCACACCTGTGATTCCCAGCCTGACTGACTTCCCTGCATGAGGAAGACATTTAATGATTATCTCCTGGGCAACCTTTTGATGTTCCGGTTTACTGCTCTCAACAAGGGTAACTGCCTGGCTCAGAATAGTTATGTTTCCGCTGAGTATGCCCTCAACGAATTCGTCAGGACTATGGACCTGGCGCTTCCCCTTTTTCAGAAACCGTTGAACAGAATCGGCATTTACTGAATCTGGTTTTTCGATTCCGGCATTGACATTCAGCCCAATATATTTCGGATCATTTTCAGGATGATGATGACTCATGTTATATTTTAAGTAAGTTCCTAAAGCCTGGTAGCCTGGTTTTTTTCAATTTACATTTCCTATTACCCTTAGCAAGGTTGTTGAATGCTCCGGATCGTTCGAGATAACAGTGATTATCTTATTTTGCATCCCCGTTTTTCCATACGAATCAAAAGTAACTTTCAATTCGGTAGTCCCTCCCGGCAAAACAGTATTGGTAAGGGGTTTTCCTGTGGTGCATCCACAAGATGCTGTTACACTGCGTATAATAAGTTTGCTCTTTCCTTTGTTTGAAATATAAAACTTATAATCGACTGATTGGCCGGCAGATATCTCCTTGAAATCAAAAATCCGGCTATTAAATTCAATTCGCGGAGCATTTGCCAGTTCTGTTGCACTGAATTTTGAGAAATCTTCTTCAACTGTTCCGCTCACCTTTATTGCATCGTCGAATTTATCCTCGCCATTAAATGAGAGATAAATGCGATTTGAAACGAACCCATATTCCCCCTTCTTTGTGGCATTAAAAGTTATGATAAGAAGACCTTTCGATTCAGCAGGAAGTATCGTGGGTATGGTTTTGAGGGTAATATGAGGTGGGATTATTTTAAAACCAACGGAGACAGGGAACTTCCCCGGGTTATAAATTCTTATCGTATCTGTTTTTAATTCATTATCTTTAATCCGGACAAATGATAATTCGCCGGATGAGAGTCTGAGCTTTCCAAAATCAACGGGGTAAAGATCGGTAATCAGAAGTGGCCTGGGGATCACTTCACCCGATATAGTCAGCACACGCACCATCCTTGGTATATTGGCAGTTACTGTAATGCTTTTGGTAAATGCTCCGGGTCGTTGATCCGGATTGTAGGATACCTTAATCAATCCTGTTTTCCCGGGCAGGACTGGTTCCTGGCTCCATTCAGGAGTAGTACAGCCGCAGGAGGGTTCTACTCCCTGAAGAATTAATGGTGTTTTGCCCGTATTTGTGAATTTAAATGTGAAATTGGCAGCTCCAGCTTCTTCCCTGATCCGGCCAAAATTATGGTCCATTTTTTCAAACTGAATTTCAGTCAATGGTTGTCCCTGGGCTTCCCAAACGTGCAAGGTTATCATTAAAATGAAAGCAGTCCCCAAAATCCTTTTCATGCGCATATAATTTGTTTTTAAAGGTCGCATATCTTGCCCCGATCCATCGGGGGAATAGCCATATGGAAATATCAATTCCGATTTATGATTTCTCAATCAGGGCTATTTTATCTTCCTTTTTTAATTTGTTCTATCACCTTATAAATAAGTAGCCCAGAGATGGCACCAATAACCCAGATTGTCAGAAAATCGACTGTTCGGATATTTGCTGCCGAATTTTTGTAATAGTTTTCAATGCTGACAATAAGGATAACAATCAACACTCCAATAGTTCTTTTTTGCTTATCCATACAATGTATTTTATTCCATTAACGTCTTAATTTATTGGGCAGGGTATTTATTCGTCTCCAAAAAGCACACCCATGTTCCGCGCCTTCGTGATCAGAAGATGGTTTGGGTCAACGAGACTAAGCTTTCCCCCGACCTCCTCAAGAGGAATAGCACTCAACACATCTCCATGAATAGCGACCATCTGGCCAAATTCACCTTTGGCTATAAGTTCAGCAGCATAAGCGCCATATCGTGTTGCCAGAATCCTGTCCATCGCGGAAGGACTACCGCCACGCTGAACGTAACCTAGTCTGGTTTCACGTGCCTCTATTTTAGTAAGTTGCTGGATTTTAGATACAATATATGAGGCAGCTGAAATATTATCGGGCTTTTGAATCCCCTCGGCTACGACTACAATAGCAGAGACTTTACCTTTCGAGAATCTTTCTTCAATAGTTTTACATACCTTATGGATGTCATAGGCGATTTCAGGGATCAGGATAATATCTCCCCCACCGGCGATTCCGGCATAAAGAGCGATCCATCCCGCATTATGTCCCATCACTTCGATAACCATCGCCCGCTGGTGTGAGTTGGCAGTTGAATGCAGGCGGTCAATTGCCTCAGTAGCAATGCTTACTGCTGAGTCGAAACCGAAGGTAATCTCGGTCCCATATACGTCATTATCAATTGTTTTAGGAATACCAATGACATTTAACCCCTCAAGGGCAAGCAAATGGGCAGTCTTCATTGTTCCGTTTCCCCCTATGCAAACCACGCAGTCAAGGCCTAATTCTTCGTAGTGCTTTTTAATTAAACCGGGTTTATCGTTATGAGTTAGCCCTTTTTCCAGTTTAAAGGGTTTTTCACGAGAAGTCCCAAGGATAGTCCCTCCGAGAGTGAGTATCCCCGATAATTTGGTTTCATCCAATTCGACATACTCTTTTCTGATTAATCCGCTATACCCGGCGGTAAACCCGATTACCTCCATTCCATGGTTCACAATAGCAGTTTTCCCGACCCCC
>CAIOOC010000463.1 GCA_903859795.1 uncultured Bacteroidia bacterium | reverse complement strand
GATATGTCGATTCAATATCCAACAACAATAGAAGAACTTCAGGGGATTATTGGGGTTGGTCAGGGAAAAGCGCAACGATACGGGAAACCCTTTGTAGAGGTGATCAAGCAATATGTTGAGGAAAAAGGGATTGAGAGAGCCCAGGATATGGTTGTGCGATCAGTTGCCAATAAATCAAAAAACAAGGTTTATATTATTCAAAATATTGACCGTAAATTAGCTCTTAATTAGATTGCAGAAGCTAAGGGGATGAGTCTTGATGAATTACTTACTGAATTAGAAGCCATTGTTAACTCAGGGACAAAAATCAATATTGATTATTATATTGATGATGTAATGGATGAGGATCAGGTTGACGATATCTACAAATACTTCCGGGAAGATGCTGAATCGGACTCTATGGAGGAAGCCTTAGTGGAATTTGGCGATGATTATGAGGTTGAAGAGATCAGAATGGTTCGGATAAAATTTCTCGCTGAGATGGGGAATTAATTATTCTTACCGCAAAAAGATCATTTCAAATCAGCAAGAGGTAGCTTAATATAGAATATAGTTTCAATGTCACGTATCGATTCAAACCATATTTCACCGTTAAAGTTCTCAACAATTCTCCTGGCAATCGCAAGGCCCAAACCCATACCGCTCGATTTGGTAGTAAAGCTTGGTTCAAATAATTTATCCTGCAATTCAACCGGAATTCCGACACCATTGTCTGCAATTGAGATATACGACCATAATTCGTCCTTATACAATTTTACTTTCAGAATCCCGGTTCTATCCCGGGGAATTGCCTGAATGCCATTCTTAACCAAATTGATTATTGCTCTTCCAAGCTGATCCTTATCTGCCAAAACAAAGATTGGTCCTTCCGACAAGACATCCAATGAAACGGAAACATTACTCATTGTCTGAAATAGGAGGATGACTTCTCTCAATTTTTGAATCAAATCAATTAATTCATTATTAATCATAGGCATTTTTGCAAAATCGGAAAAGGAAGAGGCAATAAGCGATAAGGCATCAATCTGCTCAACCAATGTAGTGCTTACCCGGTGAAAATAATCATCAAAGTTTTCACTGTTCTGTTCCTTGATTCTCTGGAGATATTGAATACTCAATTTCATAGGAGTAAGCGGATTATTTATTTCATGCGCGACCTGACGAGCCATCTCCTGCCATGCAGATTCCCGTTCAGAACGGGCAAGTAGTTCGGCACTTATTGCCAACTCATCTACCTTTTTATTATATTCCCGGGCAAGTCGTCCAATTTCATCTTCACCAGAATACTCAATTTTTGCATTAGTCTTACCCAACTGAATACCTTTCAGGTAGTTTTCAATCTGTAACAATGGTGCAGTCAAATTATGACTTATAATAAGCGCAACAACTAAACTGATCAATATTAGCAATATATACAAATTTGAGAATGCAACTATGAAGTCGGAAACCTGTTTTTCAAAATCATCCTGCCCGGTAAAATAAGGGAGATTCACATAACCCAGCAGTTTATTATTTTGATTATAAATGGGTGAATAGGCAGAGAAAAATTTCATCTCCCCTAGATTCTCCTCGTGAAGAAAAAGAGTTTTATTCTCAACTGCGATCGACTTAAATGCAATCGGATCAATCCTTCTGGACATCAATCCACGGTCATAAATTTCATTGCGTGAAGTGGCAAATAAACTACCGTTAAGATCGTAAAGGTTGATATCAGCACGTATAATATCAGACAATATAATTAGTTGTTCATTCATAAAATCAAGCATCGGGGGATTTAGCTCGTTTTCCTGGCCAATCCGCATACTCAATTCAGAAGTGACTGACATCAATTTCTCATTGAGGCTATCTTTCACCGAATTCAGCAGTTTATTCGAATTATAGATCATTAATCCCAACCCAATAATAATTAAGATACCTAACAAGGAGAGAATTAATGTAAGTTGAATTTTTTCCCTAAAATCAAGATGCCTGCGCCTCATTCTCAGGCTCTTCTTATTAAAACTCATAGTTATCGATCCGAGGAGGAAAAACAAAAGGAAAAGATAGGGGAAGGTGCTTATCCTGTCATAAAAATGCATCTCCGGATAACTAGCAATAACATAATTATTCCCATTCCGGTGATAAGCGCAATGACGATAACCATTTCTGGAAAAGTGCGTATATTCCTCTTTCAACGGTATATCTTCAGGGAGTTTCATGCTGTACTGATACTCTCCACCCCTGTCAACAAGTTCACCATCAAAATATTTTGCATAGCTAAAATCCCCATCCTGACTTTCCCTCGAGCCATGCTCATCAAGCAGCAGTTCGGGATATCCCTTTCCTTCAGGTATAACTTTTGAATTTAATTCTATGAAAATCTTGATAGGAATATGCATAGAATTTACCACATCAAGTTGTCCAAGGTATGATATTCGTCCGTTGAGCCGATCCATGAAATAAAAATTACTGCCCGTCACGAGCATTCCCTTTGATTCCCTGAGGTTATTAAAAAACTCGACGCAAGGATAATGTCGTTTATCATCAGTGATATAAACGCTGTCTTCGGAACTGCAAACAGTAAGCTGCAGATTATAATTTCTCCAGAAACCGGTAAAGTAGTTATTCTGAAAATACGATTCCAGTGTTTTATAGGGAGGAGACAGATGAGATTGAATCATTGTGTCATTGTGAAGCCTACTGTCCAATTCCGAAAGGAAGATCTCGGCACCCGAATCCCTTTCAGAACTTAATTTGACTGCCCAAAGATCTAAAATCTTATTGCTCTTTACCTGAATCAATTCCTGTGCATAAAAATTGGTATAACTTGCTCCGACAACTGAGAAGATTAACAGGAAAGTAAATTTATATTCCCTGATCCTGGCTAATTCAAAGAAAGATATTAAGATAATTACTAATGTATAAAAAGCGAAAGGCGCCCAATCAATCTGATAAAAAACACCAGAAACGGTAAATCCTGCAATTGCACCAGAGAACAATAAGGTCAGAATAAATTTATTTCGTCCGATCAGACCATAAAACTCCATTTTAAGATACAATACAATAATCACGAAACCAATCATTTGAGTCGATATTGCCCAAAATGCGTAGAAGTTAATCGCCGAAAATTTTAGATTACTGAAGAATTCCATTGAAATATTAGAATTCAAAAGCAATATTTTCAGCAGGGCAACAGAAAATGAGAAATAAAAACCTGCGCAGAGGAATTATGGCCGCAAGAG
>CAIOOC010000462.1 GCA_903859795.1 uncultured Bacteroidia bacterium | reverse complement strand
GTTTTACAGGTGGAATTTTGGTAACTGAAAATAGTGGAAAATCCTGGAAACCGGTTAGCGGTGATATCGGTGAAGCAGCCATGACGCATATCCTGATTGATCCGACAAGCAGTAAATCAGCCAGAACATTGTACGCCTGTGCATTTGGGAAAGGGGTCTACAAATCGGTTGACGGAGGGAAAACCTGGATTCAAAAGAACAAGGGAATTGCCGGTGCAGAACCTTTTGCGTGGCAACTGACACGCCGGGAGACCGATGGAGCTTTATTCCTTGTTGTAAGCAGAAGAAATGAAAGCGGGAGTACACGGGATGACTGGGACGGAGCGATCTATAAATCGACAGACAGTGCTGAAACATGGACAAAAATTCCGCTTCCCGAAGGGTCAAATGCCCCAACAAGCATATTTATTGATTTACTGCATCCGTCGAAACTTGTGCTGTCGGCATGGGGAAGAGTGACAATAGGGAAATTTACCCCTGATCATGGCGGTGGTATATTCTGTTCAGATGATGAAGGTAAAATATGGAAACATGTACTGGAAAATGATCAGCACATTGGGGCTATCACCTTTGATAAAAGAAATAACCGCTATTATGCTTGTGGATTCAATGGTTCTGCCTATTTTTCGGAAGACGGAGCGGCTAACTGGACAAGGATAAAAGGGTACAATTTTAAATGGGGTCAACGGGTGGAACCCGACCCCCTGGATCCGGAAAAAATATATGTGATTACTTTTGGTGGCGGCGTTTGGCATGGACCGGCAAAAGGAGATCCCTCTGCTTTGGAAGATATTGTTACTCCGTTAAAATAACAACACTAAGAATACCCCGATTAAACTTTATGATTCAGTTAATTAACTAATATTCAGGCCATGTCAAACGTTGTAATTGGAATCGATCTTGGAGGAACGCGGATAAAAGCAGTCGCAACTGATGATTGTGGCAGTATCTTACACCAGTATTATCAACCAACCAATGATGGTTATGATACCAATTGGAAGAATGCAATTTCCATGGCTATTGACGAGATTCAACGCAAATTGGACGCGGATGCTGCTCTATTCGGAATTTCGGCTCCCGGCTTACCCGACACCACAAATTCTGCCATTGCTTTCATGCCTGGCAGACTGCATGGATTGGAAAATTTTGACTGGTCAGAATTTCTAAAAACCGAAACATTTGTTCTGAACGATGCTGTTTCGGCATTAATGGCTGAAGCAAGGTTTGGTGCTGCTAAAGACAAAAAAAATGTGGTCATGTTAACTCTTGGTACGGGCGTTGGTGGTGCCATCCTGATTAATGGTAAACCTTACCAGGGGGCGTTCGGTAAAGCCGGCCATATCGGTCACATGGTTCTCGACAGCGAAGGGGAACCTGATATTATTGGGATGCCCGGAAGCCTTGAAGATGCTATCGGGAATTGCACGATTGAGAAAAGAACTTCCGGGAAATTCTCATCAACAGAACAACTGCTTACAGCTTATCGGAACGGAGATAAATTTGCCGCCGGTGTATGGCTTACATCAGTCAGAAAATTAGCTATTGCCCTGGCAACATTAAC
>CAIOOC010000461.1 GCA_903859795.1 uncultured Bacteroidia bacterium | reverse complement strand
GGGAAAGCCGGCAATATGTAAAAATATACTGACCGATCCCGCCTTTAAACCATGGCGTGAAGATGCTATTATGCGGGGATATGCATCCTCTGTTGTTCTTCCTTTAATAGCTGATAGCAAAACATTCGGAGCAATTTCAATATATTCAAAAGAACCCGATTCTTTTACAAATAATGAGATTGAACTGCTTTCAGAATTAGCCAATGACCTTGCATACGGAATCCTATCCATTAGAAGGCGTATTGCACAAAAAAAAGCGGAAGAAGCACTTAGGGAAAGTGAAGAAAAATTTTCAAAAATTTTCATGACTTCTCCTTTCGCAATTGCTCTTTCTGAAGAAAGAACAGGAATACTCAGCGATGTAAATCCTGCCTGGGAAAAAATTTATGGTTTCTCCAGAGAAGAAGCTGTTGGCAGAAGTTCCTTTGACCTGCAAATGTTTGTTAATCCACAGGATCGTGAAAAAATGATTGAGGCGTTGAATAATGCAGACGAAATCAACAGCTATGAAATGAATTTTCGCTTAAAGGATGATAAAAGAATTATTACTGAGTTAGCAGGAAGCTTAATTGAACTCGGTGGCAAAAAATATATCATTGCCGAAGGTGATGGCGCTTTTTACGGACCTAAAATTGATATTCTGATGAAGGATGCGCTCGGCCGAGATTGGCAAATGGGCACAATCCAACTTGATTTCCAATTACCAAGAAGATTTGAACTCGAATATACCGACAATGAAGGCAAGAAAAAAACTCCGGTAGTTATTCACCGAGTTATCTACGGATCATTGGAACGTTTCCTCGGCGTCTTTATTGAACACTGCGAAGGTAATTTTCCTTTATGGATGTCCCCGACTCAGATCAAGATAATCCCCGTCCGAGAAAATCACAACCAGTTTGCTCAGGATATTGCCAATGAATTGAAAGCTTTGAATATCCGGGTAGATTTTGACGGCAGTGATGAAGGCATGGGCAAGAAAATCCGCAATGGGAAAAATAACAAGGTGCCTTACATGCTCGTGATTGGCGACAAGGAAATTGAGTCCGGTGAGCTAGCGCTTGAAATTCGTGACGGCGCCAAACAGGAAAAAGTCACTTTAGAAAATCTGAAAATAAAATTACAGAAAGAAATTTCAGAGAGATTATAAAAAAACAAAAAAACCTTCGGAAGTTCCGAAGGTTTTTTTGTTTTTTTATATTTCCCTATTTAGTTAATTCAATTCCCCACTTTCTTTCTTGTAAGAGATGACAATATAAGTAATCCAAGCACTAAGGAAGGCCAGAATACCAATGAACAAATACAACTTCATATTGTCAGCCACCCCGGTATAAGGTACTTGGCTCAAGTAAACCGCGCTCGCTAATGGCTGCTGATAACTGTCCGTGTAAGCCAAGACCGTATTACTCTGATTCACATTCAAGTAGCAAGTGTCGGAATCCCGATTACCATTACCGTCGCGCACGGTGATGGTTGCAGACTTTTGGCCCGTGCTCGAATAAGTCATGGCTGGAGAACGACTTGAACTGTTCAAACCATTGGTACCTAACCAGTCATAGCTATAATCACCGTCTCCGCCGGAAACATTCACGTACCAATACATTCGGGTACCGGTTTGGACAGTCGATGGGCTAGCATAACAGGATACAGATAAATTATCATTAGTGTTTTCGGTATCAATCACTCGAGCCGTACAGGAAGCACTGACGGTGTGGCCATCGGAAGTGACAGTAACGGTTGCCCGTTTCGTTCCGCTATCACTATAGCTCCAAGTTACGTTTCGACTACTACCATCTAAATTATCTGTTCCGGACCAATCATAGCTGTAGGAGCTGTTACCACCAGATGCATTGGCATACCAAGTTACGTCCTCGTCAGTGTCTACTGTTGATGGGCTAGCACTACAAGAAACGTAAAGATCATTTTGAACTACAACGCTCTGGATCACGGTCTGACAAGTTCTTGTTACGGATTGTGAACCGGAAGTGATTGTGACCGTTCCGAGTTTAGTACCAGCTGCAAAGTAATTTTTGGAGACGTAAGATGAGTTCCCATAAAGACTATCCGTTCCGGTCCAAGAATAATTATATGAGCCAGTACCACCGGTTGCGGTTGCCGACCAGGCGACGGAATCATTAATATTTGCAGAAGAAGGACTAGCGGAACAAGATGCTTGAAGATCATTTTGAACTACAACGC
>CAIOOC010000460.1 GCA_903859795.1 uncultured Bacteroidia bacterium | reverse complement strand
TATAAATTATACAGTTCCAATCGAAGTGAATTCAATTGGAACTGCATAAAATGGCGCCGGCCAAATATAGAAAAAAAAATCTGTTAAAAAAAATCGGATTATCAATTTCTTAGATACAACACAGCGAATAAAAAAGGAAAACAACCATTTGAAATTATACGGGACCTAATTCCTGCATCTGGACTATCTTATTAAATTAGTAAAATGCCTGGAGTTTCCTATTCCATTGGTGAAATTTTTGGATGAAAAAATAAACACTAATACACAGAAATACAAGGGCCCACAAATAAATTCAACTACCTTAACATAATGACTTTGCCCACAAGGTGGTGATATTCGTTCTCTCAACTCATCGGATAGTTTATAATTCGCTCTCAGTAAATTGCCCGATTTTTAAATAGCTTAAATATATTTCGGCATATTTCCCGACGTTGGCAGGATTTGGGAAATAAGTCATTTCGAAACCTTTACCCATCGCTTTTTGCGCATCTTCAACTTTGGGATAAATACCTGCAACTACAGAAGCAAACATAGCTGCGCCAAAAGCACACGTCTGTTCAGTTCGTGCAACCTTGATGGGCATATTAAGAACATCAGCAAGAGTTTGCATTACGAAAGGTGATTTTTTGGCAACGCCGCCTAACCCAATAATTTCTTTAATTTCAGCACCTTCATATTTAAACCTGTCAACAATTGCCTTTGATCCAAAGGCAGTGGCCTCAACTAAAGCCCGAAATATTCGTGGAGCCGATGAGCCAAGTTTTAATCCGGTGATAGATCCGGTCACCTCCTGGTTGGCATCTGGTGTTCTGCGACCATTCATCCAGTCGAGGGCAATAATTGTTGATTCTTCGATAGGGATTACCATAGCCTCTTTGGATAATTCAGGAATAATCCTGTCTAATGCCTCGGCAACAAGCTTTTCACGGATGTCAGCGTCGATAAGGTTTGATTTGGCCAGGATTTGTTCTATCGGCCATGCTACCACTTTTTTAAACCATGCATAGATATCCCCAAATGCCGACTGACCGGCTTCGAGGCCTACATATCCGGGAACTACCGAACCGTCAACCTGACCGCAGATACCAGGAATTAAGCGCTCCCCAATCTCATCATAAGATGTAATCATGATATCGCAGGTGGATGTTCCTATAGACCTTGCTAAAACATTGGGGGATATTTCTCCCCCCACAGCTCCAAAGTGACAGTCAAAGCCACCAACCCCGACTGCAACATCTGCCGGTAATCCGAGCCGGGCTGCCCATTCGGAAGTTAATATTCCTATCTTCACGTCGCTTGTAAAGGTTTTATCATACAATTTTGACCGGTAACCGCTTAAAACCGGGTCCAGAGTAGTCAAAAATTCTTCCGATGGTAGTCCGTCCCATCCGGCAAACCACATCGATTTATGACCAGCAGCACATCGACTTCGCAGAACATCCGCTGGCAGGGTGGTACCGGTTAACAGTGCCGGCATCCAGTCGCAATGCTCAATCCAGGAATATGCTGCATTTCGCACGTTCTCATCCGCTCTAAGTGCATGAAGCACTTTGGCCCAGACCCATTCCGACGAATAGATTCCCCCTTCATATTGAGTATAGTCGATTTCCCATTTTCTTGACAATTCATTAATTTCGTTTGCCTCTTTAATGGAAGTGTGGTCTTTCCACAAAATAAACATAGCATTGGGATTCTCTTCAAATCCGGATGTTAATGAAAGTGGAATACCTTCTTTATTCACCAAAACAGGGGTACTGCCTGTTGTATCGAAAGAAATTCCGGCAATATTGGCAGCCACGTCAGGTCCGGCTATCTGCAATGCTTGGGTAACAGAATACTCCATTGATTCGATGTAATCGAGTGGATGTTGCCGATATTGGTCCTTTGATGAATCGCAGAATTTTCCTGTTGCCCACCTTGGATAGGCCTTAACAGAGGCTGCCACTTCGTCCCCATTCGCAGCATTTACGATTACTGACCTGACAGAATCCGTTCCATAATCAATTCCGATAACATACTTTTTTGTTGACATAGTTTGATCTATTTAGATATTTGTATTTTCTGACTGGAGGCTGGCAACTGGCAGCCCTTCAACAATGCTGATTTTTCAGCACCCTAATTAAGGGGTTTTACGCCTTGAAAGCAAAGAAATAAAAATATTGAAATATAAACTCCATATTTTTAACCCTAACCTATGATGATAAATTAACTCCATGCAATTTGGAGGTGAACTATTGCTGTCCATAATAGGCATTGGGACCATGCTTGCGTCCGAAATGTTTTTCAGTAAGCAATGGATTCATTGTCAGAAGGGGATTAACCGAATTTGCAATAAAACCTATTTTAGCAATCTCTTCCAGAACAATGCTATTATGAACCGCCTCATCGGGGGTTTTTCCCCAGGTAAATGGTCCATGATTTTTTACTAAAACTCCGGGAATATGAACAGGATTAAGGTTAATAAACCGCTCAATAATCACGGAACCTGTCTCTTTCTCATAAGCGCCGGATACTTCATCCTCATTCATATCGCGGGTACATGGGATACAATCTGCGAAATAATCGGCATGTGTAGTCCCGGTGAGAGGAATGGCAACGCCCGCCTGGGCCCAGGATGTGGCAAAGGTTGAATGGGTATGAACCACTCCTCCAATATGCTCAAAAGCTTTATAAAGTTCCAGGTGGGTTGGAGTGTCCGAAGAGGGTCGCAAATTACCCTCTACCACATTCCCATTCAAATCGACGACAACCATCTGATCTGCAGTCATTACATCATATTCAACTCCACTGGGTTTTATCACTACTAATCCTTTGTCTCGGTCAATACCACTTGCATTTCCCCAGGTGAAAAGTACAAGTTTGTACTTTACCAGATCGAGATTTGCCTTAAAAACCAGTTCTTTTAATTCTGATAACATAGCAGAAAATATAAAAATTTGTCTCTAAGAAAGAATTAACGCTCTTGTTCTGAAAGGGTGTTAATTCTATAGTTTAAATTACCAGAAATATGTGTAGAACAATACACAAGCTAAAACCACCCCTAACGAAGCAATTATATCCCACTTGTTCCAGCTATTCCTGACAAGAGTTTTGTAATCACGAGTGAAACTGATAAATTCGACCTGCTGAGCGGTTGGTTTTGGAGTGAAAAAAGATACTACAACCATAAGCAAGATGATGAAGACTAGTAACCATACTTCAAAGATTAGCCAGTTGGTATGCCAAAACCAGTGGGTAGATTCCCAGTACCAGCCTGTCATTACATCTTTACCTGTTTTTGTAAAGATGTTGGTCAACAGCCGAGCCATACCAACAAGAAAGCCCACGATCATCCCGGTCTCACCAGCCTTGGGTGTAATCCGTTTAGAAAATATACCGAGTACAAATACGGCCACCATTGAAGGAGCGAGCAACGATTGAATGCCCTGAATATAGTCGTAAAGGCTGCCAAGACTCATCATGATTGGTATCCATATAATTCCAAGTATCACAACGACAACAGTTGCGGCCCGGCCCACCAACACATATCTGGCCTCGCTCTTACCTTTGAACATTGGCTTGTAAAAATCTTCAGTATAGAGCGTAGCACATGAATTAAAGAATGCCGCTAAAGAAGCCACCAAGGCGGATATAAAACCGATGGTAACTATACCTTTCACACCGGCAGGCAATACGAACTTAACCATTGAGCCAAAGGCGGTATCAGGGTTTTCTAAAGTAAATCCACTTCCGGGCCGTGCTGCCAATGCAGCAGCTACCATGCCTGGTATCAGAAACATAAATACCGGCAACAATTTAAAATAGCCAGCAGCAATTGTGCCTCTGCGCGCACGCATCATCACAACGTCGCTGGATTCCCCTTTTCGCTGTCCGAGCACACGTTGAACAATATGCTGGTCGGTAGCCCAATACCAAAGCCCAATGATTGACGCCCCCAAAAACACCCAAATACCGGGATATTCATCATACAACGGGTTGCCTGTTTCGAAGTGGAACAAGTGGTTTGTTCCGTATTTAACTCCGTCCGCACCCACATTTAGTGATTTGGTGTAGTCAATCATTGCAGTCCACCCATTAACGACGCTGCCTCCGCCTAATGCTGACAAACCTAAGAAAAGAACAAGGAATGACCCAATGATAAGTATGGGTGTTTGAATTGCGGACAAGGTCATCACACCCTTCATACCGCCCAGAACGGTAAATATACCAGTTAGCACGATTAATCCAATAGCTCCGTACCAGAAAGGTAAGCCAAGAAGACTCTCCATGAAGATCCCACCGGTAAACGCTGTTACACTCACTTTGGTCAGCACATATGCGATAAGGGTAATGATAGAAAGCCACGAACCAGTGCGAGGTGTGTAGCGGTTTTTAAGGAAGTCAGGCATAGTGATAATTTTACCCAACTTGTTGTTCATCAGTTGATAAAAGGGTACAAACAACCATCCCAAAATCAGGATCATCCAACCATGCATTTCCCAGTGAGCCATGGCAACACCTGACTTTGCACCTGTGCCAGCGAGCCCTACAAGATGCTCGGATCCGATATTTGCCGCAAAGATAGCCGCACCAATAATGTACCATGGTTCCCCTTTACCAAACAGGTAATCTTCACTATCTGCACCTTGTTGCAAGCGGTTGTGTTTTTGTATGGAACGCCATACCGCCCAGGTAACAGCCAAAATCCCGACTGCAATAATTGACCAATCGAGCCAAATAAATTCATGTGAGTTCCAATTCATAATGTTCTGTTAGTTAAATTGATATTAGTTGCTTTATTACCTGAACGCTTTGTTCAACAGGTAATACACTTCGTTATTACGTATGGTTTGTTTGAATTCTCTGATGTTCGTGTCCTTATCGATAATCAACATTTCGATGTCAGCAATCTCGGCATAATCTTCCATCATTTCAGTAGTGATAGAGAACGAGAAGCTCGAGTGATGAGTTCCACCTGCAGTAATCCAGGCCCCTGCACCAATCTCAAGGGTAGGCATTGGTTTCCATAAAGCGCACGCAACAGGTAATTTAGGCAGTGCTTCCGGTTTTATAACTTCTACTTCATTAACGATCATGCGGAAACGGTTACCCATGTCGACAATTGTAGCAGCAATACCATCACCTTCGTGAGCCTGGAATATCAGGCGGGCACAAATTCCTGCATCACCAATTCCCAGGAAATGCACTTCGATACGAGATTTATTCGCTGCAATTTCAGGGTTGATTTCCAGCATATGCGATTGAAGAATAGAGCTGTTTGCACCTTCGAAATTCAATACATAATCTTCGAGAAATGAACATCCACCCGTTAAACCCTGAGCCATAACCCACATGGTACGGGTAAGGGCAGCTGTTTTCCAGTCCCCTTCAGCACCAAAACCATAACCTTCGGCCATCAACCTTTGTGAGGCGAAGCCCATTAACTGAGACATTCCTTCCAGTTCGTTGAAGCTGGTTGTGAAAGCAGTTGCATTTTTATCCTGTAAGAAACGGCGTAACCCAATTTCCTGTGCAGCAGCCTGACGTACAGTCAGATGTTTTTCAGCGCCTTTTTTACAATCATCGGCGAAGTCATATAGTTTCTCATATTCAGCAATTAACGCGTCGATGTCAGATTCTGAAACAGCCTCCACATATGGGACCAGCTTGGCGATAGGGGCATTATCCACGTGGTAACCCAAACGTATTTCAGCCTCTACCTTGTCACCATCGGTTACAGCTACATTGTTCATGTTATCACCGAAACGGATAATTACCATATTTTGTGAATCTGCCCACCCGGCACAAACTCGCATCCAGGAGGAGATTTTTTCCTGAGTTGATCTGTCTTTCCAGTATCCAACAACTATTTTACGTGGTTTGCGTAAACGGCTAGTAATAAATCCAAATTCACGGTCACCATGAGCCGATTGATTCAGGTTCATAAAGTCCATGTCGATTTCTGACCATGGAATTTGCTCGTTGAACTGTGTATGAAGGTGCATTAATGGTTTTTTGTAATCCATCAAACCATGAATCCACATTTTGGCAGGAGAGAAGGTATGCATCCAGGTAATTAAGCCAATACATTTTGTATCTCCGTTTGCAGCCCGCATAATTTCGGCAATTTCAGACGACGAATTAGCAGTCCCCTTATAAACAATTTTTACAGCCAAATTGCCTGATTCGTTTAATCCTTTTACCATTTCGTTTGAATGTGCGTCGACTTTTACGACCGCATCACCTCCATACAGCAGCTGTGCTCCTGTTACAAACCAGACTTCAAACTCTGTTAAAAATGTTCTGTCCATGATCTATTAAATTATTAATTTGTGTAATTTTATAAAGGTATTTATTACTTTTATTTTATCATATTAGGGAAATTTGACAATTCTTTCGCTGCGCAAACCGGTGTTATCCGATTTAAACTGATAGTAAAAAGCCCCTTTTTTTGATTCCTTCGTATTTTTGAGATTTAGCCTTTCCAAAATTCCTATTGAAAGTACCTTTTTCCGAAAATTACCAGGATCAAACGATTTCTGGAAGATTGCTTCATATAGATTTCTAAGTTGCATCAGGGTAAACATATCAGGCAATAACTCCTTGCCAATCAAATCGATACTTGCCTTCTGCTGCAATAATCCCAGTCCGTTTGCTACAATCTCCTGATGATCAAAAATCAATGCCGGCAATTTTGTAACCGGCCACCAATGGGCTCCGCTTTCTCGGACCAGATCTTTGTCGTGAATATCAATCCGGATGAGGGCCACAAAAGTCATACTGATAACTCTGGCTCCAGGATCTCTGGTAGGTTTGGAAAATGCAGTTGCTTGTTCTAAAAAAATGTCTTTCAATCCTGTAGTTTGAAGAAGCACCCTCCTTGCCGCCTCTTCCATGGATTCGCTTTCCTGTACAAAACCACCCATCAAAGACCATTTTCCCTGAGCTGGCTCAAATCCACGCGGGTAAAGAAGTAATTTAAGCTCCCCGTCTTCGTATCCAAAAATCGAACAGTCGACTGCAACATAGTGCTTTGGATATTGCTTGTAAAGCTCTGTCAGCATTAAAATGGCACTCTCTCCTTCCATTTTTAAGAATTTAATTTGTACAAAATTATAAAAGTATTTATTACTTGTATTATTTTTGAATAATATATGTTGTACAACATGTAAAGGGCTCCGCCAAATGAATGAAAGGTCAAAAGAGAGCCATAAACAAATGGTTAACTGATAGGTGATGAATTCCTAAACAACAAACATTAAATTACCTGTCCGGCTGATTAAATTATTTAGATTTCAAGGCCACATTCTCCCAATTCTCTCTTTAATTTCGTATATTTGGTATGTGTATTATTATCGGCAATAGCGCTTTGAAAATCTAATTTCTAATGCGTTACCTGATTGATAATTATCAATTAAAAATTTTAAGCTATGAGCACTGGAAAAGTATTATTAGGTGTTCTGGCAGGTGTCACTGCCGGAGCGTTATTAGGGGTTCTGTTTGCCCCTGACAAAGGATGTGAAACACGAAAAAAAGTTACCCAGAAGGGTAAGGATCTTGTAACTGACCTGGAGGGAACTTTGAAGAATTTTCTTGCAGAGGTTACTGAAAAATTCGAAACTGCGCTTAAAGACGCTAAGGAGAAGGTTGTAAATGAAACCCATCCGGAACATGTTGAAAGCTAATTCCCAAAGATGGGTTATTAGAATTGCGAAGCTCGATAACAATTATATTAATACATGGAAGAAAATAAGACTCCCGTTGAAGTATTGTTAGAAAGAGGTCAGGCTTACACCAAAACCACACTTCAACTATTTAAATTAAAAGCGACTAATAAGGGCGCTGAATTAATATCCAAAGTAGTTTCGGGCTTCGTAATTCTGATTCTGCTTATATTGCTTTTCGTTAATTTAAACATTGCAATTGCACTGTTAATAGGTGAATTACTCGGTAAAATGTGGCTTGGATTCTGTATCCTCGCAGGATTTTACGGAGTGGCAGGTCTCATCGTATACCTTTTCAGGGATCGATTGATAAAAAGGCCTGTAAGTAATTCTATAATTAAGGAACTTTTAAATGAGGATGAGTTTAGTGAAGAGGAATTATCAGAATAATATTTGAACTTTGTTTGTCAGTTTCCAACTAAAAATAT
>CAIOOC010000459.1 GCA_903859795.1 uncultured Bacteroidia bacterium | reverse complement strand
TCATAAAAGATTCTTATACTCTCTTTGAAGAAGCCACAAAAGTCGCAGATAATCCTGATGTTTTAAGGCGTGTGGAATTGGCATCGCTTCCCGTTTTGTATCTGAAATGCAGACGAACTCCGGTACTTTCAAAATACGATGGCACCTATGCCAAATTCTGCACAATCACAGAACGGGAAGGGGTTTCGCATTATGCAGAAGCCGGTGAAGTACAACGATTGTCATTTCATAAAATGGTTGAGGAGGCAAAGTAATTTCGTGACAGTACTGATTAAATGGCATTAAAAACTGAAATTGGCTTCAGTTTTTAATGCAGCGTACAGAAAATCCCTGGCGCATTCCAACGAAACTGTTTACCCCGCCGCTATATCCATAGGTTAAGAACCTGCCCCAGACTGTACTGATATTCCATTCAGCCGACATCCACCACCGGCAATATTCGCCGGCAGGACTGAATGAACCGTCATCGTTTCGGTAGCCGCCCCGAAAAGCGATAAAGCCGCGCTTATTGATAGAACCATTACGGCTGTCAATCCAGTTGGCAGTTTCGGGGTCTTTTTGTTTCCCGACAGTGACGCTATCAACAGACGCCGGTGTAAAACCCATATAAGCCGTCAGAGTTCCCCATTCATAATAGGTCGGAATATGCCAGCCGGCGGGGCATAGCTTCTCATTATTAACCGTATACCAGTTATAGATTGCCCCACAGGCAGACCGGGATGTTTTCGGATCATTATTATACCAGCAGTAACCGGGAGATGCCAAAGCCTCCCAGGCTTTATTGTCTTCAACCAGGGGTATAGCGGTTCCATCGTTGTATCTGGTCGTTTTTAGATTTTCAGCCATCCAAAACTGGGTTCCAACGGTGATGGTCTTATAGATATTGCCATCAACGTCTTCCATTGGCCGATCCTTACTTTTATTTTTACACTGAACGATGATTAATCCAAAACAAAAGAGGATTGCAGTAAATAGTCTCACTTTCCGGTGATGCATTTCTTCCTTTTTTAAGAGTTTATAATAACATTTATTTAATCCGTCATTCCCGGTTCAGTGGACAGGAAAAACTATAGTGACCCGATTGGATTCTGAAGGTGGCACAATCTGCCTGTATCCCTGTGAATTCAACTCCTGCTCCTTTATTGGCAGGTTTGCCACTCTCCATAATATTTCTAATATCTCTTGACGGGACATAGACTAGGGCAGTGCTGTTGGCTGGAATTGTAATTTCCAACTTGAGAATTTTATTCTGAACGTTCCATGAAGATTCTACCCGGCCGCGAATGGCATTGATCCAGGCAGTTACACGGTCAAGATCCTTTGGGAAATATGGTCTGATGATTATGTTTTCGAACCCGGGCTTTGTTTCGTCAATCCGGATACCGGCAAGTGTGGTGTAAAACCATCGGTCGAGAGCAGCAGTCAGCACGATGTGGTTTAACGAGCCGCCATTCCAGCTTTCAACAACCGTTGTCCTGCCGCGCAACATATCACTCCATCCAGGAAATCCGTTTATCTGAGTGAGCTGCCATACCACATCAGCTCTTCCGGCCTCAGTCAGGGCTTCGATCAGCGATTTTGTTCCGGGGTAGCCTGTGGTCAGATGGCCATTATGTTTCTTGGACAGGTCGTCAAGCAACGTCTGCAAAACTGCTTTTTCATGACCCTTAGGGACGAGTCCGAAGTTTAGTGCAAAGGCCTGGGCTGCCTGTGAGCCATCATCATAACTGTTTTTGGCCACGTTAAAAAACCGATCATTAAAAGCGTGATTGATCTTACCGGCAACATCGTTGAATTTTTTCACATCCCCTTTTTTGCCTAAAACTTCAGCAATCCTGGCCATTATACATATTTCATGATAATAGAATGCTGTAGTAATTGATAACGGAAGATTACTGTTTCCCTTAAATCCTTCGGCAAGTGACAGGTGATCACCCCACACCGATGTCTGTAAATATCCGGGATTGAGGGGCTTTTGGCGCGGATACTCCAGGAAGACTTTATCGGCGGAGCGGGGTTTGACATCGGTTTCCCCATAACCCGAAAGGTAATCCATGTACTTTACGAGCGACTGGTAGTGATCCTCCAGAATGCGCCGGTCGCCATACTGTAAATACTGCCACCATGGGATCATGACATAAGCGGCGCTCCATACGAGGTCTTCCTGGATTCCGGATTGGGGCTGTGGAATAATAAACCCCACTAAACCGGAGCGTACCTGCTGCGCCTGAAAATCCCATATCCACTTGTTATAAAGCCGTGGCATGTCCAGGTTGAACATAGCCTCCTGTGCGCTAAGCATTGCATCACCCGTCCAGCCAAGCCGCTCGGCACGCTGAGGACTGTCGGTAGGAACGCCTGTCTGGATATTGGACCGTTGCGACTGAACCGTACACAGGTGAATCCGGTTAATGAGATCGTTCCCGCAATCAAAAAAGCCTACCGGCTTGATGCCATTATGAATAAAATGGCCCTCCAGGTCGTCTGGAGATGGCGTACCCGGATACCCCGTCACCTCGACATACTGAAATCCATGAGAGGTGAAGTGCGGTTCATAAACCTCGGGGCCAACCCCGTTAAGAATGTAGTTGTCTTCGGCACGGACTGGGCCCAAGGAGTTGCAGTCAAGAGAACCGTCAGGCAATATCGCTTCCGAATAACGCAGTTTCACCTGGGTTCCTGAGTTCCCCTTTACCCGAAGACGCACCCAGCCTGCGAAATTTCGTCCCATATCGAAAATGAAAACTCCCGGTTTGGGTTGATTGACAGAGATTGGATGGATTGTTTCAGTCGTAACCTGGGGTTGTAACATGGAGGAGGCTAATAACCCGCCCGGCGAACGAACAAGATTGGCAGGTTGCCATTTTCGTTCATCGAATCCTGCCTGATCCCATCCGGTCTGTTCGAGTCTGGAGTCATAATCCTCGCCGTCATACATACAACTGAAGGTAACAGCGCCTAAACCGGATCTCCAGGTGCCGTCCGAGATTATCCGGGCTGAGGAACCGTCGGTATATGAGATCTCCAATTGAAGGATCAGGCGTGGTGAGCCGTACCACTGCATCCGCCAGCCCCACCATTTTTGAGGGGTGTTGAACCAGCCATTGCCTAGCATCACTCCGAGGGCGTTCTTTCCCGGACTGAGTTCACTGCTTACATCATACGTATCGTAGAGAATCCGCTGTTTGTAGTCTGTTTTCGAGGGGGTCAGAACACGATTTCCGATTCGCTTGCCGTTCAATCGTGCCTCATAAAAGCCTAAACCTGACACAAAAAGTCTGGCGCGACGCACCGGGCGGTCTAAAGTAAATTCTTTCCTGAACAAAGGTGATCGAAGGTCTGCTGCCACCTGTCTTACTTCCGGAGTTTTTAAACCCACATCAGGCACAACCTCGTCAACTGCTCCACGTCCTATCCAGAATGCTTCCCAGTCCGAAGGGAAAAGAAAGGCAGTACTAAATCGCTCGGTATGACTATACGGATGGAAAATTCCCGATTCGTCACGCATACTGACATGCCAGAAATATTCACTGTTGCTCTGCAGCGGATGACCTTTGTAGGATATCTGAACCGACTCTCCCGAGTTGACAACTCCTGAATCCCACATATCGGGCTTCCCTGTTTTTAATAAATCAGAATCCGACGAGACTTGTATTTGATAAGCCGACTGTTTTCTTCCGCGACCTTCGAAAGGTACAACCCATGAAAAACGGGGATCCTTCAGATCAATCGCATCGGGAGCGTGATCGAATTCTACCTGCAATTCATTGAGTTCAGCTGTTTGAATCCAGGCCTGATAATTATTTTTCATGCGTGTGAGCTGAGAATCGACTGAGCCAGGAGATGATTGAGCCGTTGAAAAAGAGTGTGTTATAAAAATCAGAAGAATCAGTAATGGGAACTTAGTCACAATATTATTTTTCATGGTCTGGCAGTTAATATCTTAAAATCGAAAGGAATCGGTCATGGTTAATATTATCGGTCTTCGGTGGGCATGAATGTTATTATTCTCTAATTTAGTGTTCAGGATCAGGATTTTTAAAGCATCGAAATTTAGAATTAAAAAAT
>CAIOOC010000458.1 GCA_903859795.1 uncultured Bacteroidia bacterium | reverse complement strand
TAACCTAATATACAGATGTTTAACGTTTCACGTGGAACAAATTTAGAGTAATTATAAATAACATTTTGTCCCAGCCCCCACCCGGCTGGGTTCTTATTTTGTTTCAGATTGGTTCAGAACCTGATCCAGTTTATGCCGGACCAGGTCTCCCCAAATCTTGTAACCCTCATGATTCTGATGAAGCATATCCTTGATAAACAACTCATTTCTAGGCTCACCATTTTCATTCAGATAAGCAGATGACGTTTCGACAAAATAGGTCTTATGCAGTTTACGGCAAGATTCCTTTAATAAACGATTAGCCTCCATGATTTTAGGCCATACTTGCCATCTGCTTTTTGTAGGGGTAATTTCGATAAGAAAAATCGGTTTTTCGGGATATTTCTTCCTCACTGTACGAACAATATCCCTGAAAAGCGTTGCGACCTCTCCCGGTGATTTATCAGTTGCACTACCCGTAATATCATTAGCTTCAAATATTATGAGAGCGCGAAATTGATGAGGATAGACAATTTCCTTTGCATATACTGCCAGATCAGAAAACTTTGATCCGCCAAAACCGCGCTGAATAACCGGATAAGGAGTTACATCCTCTTTCAGTGTAGACCATAACCTGATGCTTGAGCTGCCTGCAAAAAGAATTGCATTTTCAGGATCCGTTTCGCTTTGATCCTGTTGTTCGAATATAATTATGTCGCTGCTCCACTTTTCCGAAGCTTCTTTCTGATATTTTCTGGTTACGCTGCAGGACGCAAGCAAAACAACAATCAAAAGAGATACTGTCAATAAATTCCCGGTCCTGAAATTAACTGATTTGTTCATAAACAATGGATTACAGTGGAATTATTCATTTTTAAAAACAGTACAAAGTAGTAAAAACGAGATACAAAATTGTTTCCGGATTTTACAATTAAGAATAAAATTAAAATCCAATAATTTCGGACATTGATTTGTCAATAAACTAAGGTGCAGAGTACCGTGATATCAATAGTTTACACCAAAGGTTTGCCCTTCTCTCTAAAGTATTATCTTTGCGCCTCATTAAAATTCGGATATGATTTCAGTTGACGGACTTACCGTAGAATTTGGAGGAACCACACTATTTAAAGATATTTCATTCGTAATAAACGATAAAGACCGGATCGCCCTGATGGGTAAGAATGGCGCCGGAAAATCGACCTTGCTGAAAATTATAGCAGGAGCACGCACCACTTCATCGGGAAAGGTTTCTGCTCCAAAAGATGCTGTCATTGCCTACCTCCCTCAGCATTTGATGACAGATGATAAACGCACTGTCTTTGAAGAGGCGGCACAGGCATTTGCAAAAATCTTTGAGATGGAACGCGAAATAGAGGCGCTTAATCTTGAAATGTCGACCAGAACAGACTATGAATCTGAAAGTTACTATTCTTTGATAGAACAGGTCTCAACTCTGAGTGAAAAGTTCTATGCCATCGAAGAGATCAATTACGACGCCGAAGTTGAAAAGATCTTACTCGGACTGGGATTCAAACGGGAGGATTTCACACGGCCAACAAGTGAATTCAGCGGTGGCTGGCGAATGCGTATTGAGCTGGCCAAAATATTGCTTCAAAAACCCGACCTGATATTACTTGATGAGCCTACAAACCACATGGACATTGAGTCGATACAATGGCTCGAAGAGTTTTTGATCAACAGTGCCAAAGCGGTTATTCTGATTTCGCACGACCGGGCGTTTGTCGACAATATCACCACACGTACCATTGAAGTGACAATGGGGCGTATATACGATTACAAAGTCAACTATTCGCAGTATCTTACTTTGCGTCAGGAAAGGCGTGAACAACAACTGAAGCAGTTCGAAGAACAGCGGAGAATGATAGCTGACAATCAGGATTTTATCGAACGGTTTAAGGGGACTTATTCCAAAACAAACCAGGTACAGTCGCGCGTTAAAATGCTTGAGAAATTAACTCTTGTTGAGATTGACGAAGAGGATAATTCGGCCCTGCGACTCAAGTTCCCCCCTTCTCCCCGATCGGGAAATTATCCTGTGGTTCTTGAAGGGATGACAAAAAAATACGACGAACATCTCGTTTTTGCGAACGCCTCATTAACAATTCAGCGCGGTGAAAGGGTCGCTTTTGTAGGAAAGAACGGTGAGGGAAAATCTACACTTGTTAAAGGTTTGATGGGCGAAATAGAATATGATGGGGCACTTACCCTGGGCCATAATACGATGATCGGCTATTTTGCCCAAAATCAAGCCTCCCTTCTTGACGAAGATGTGACAGTTTTCCAGACCATTGATGATGTAGCTAAAGGGGATATCCGCACAAAAATCAGAGATATCCTGGGTGCCTTTATGTTCGGAGGTGACAACATGACCAAGAAAGTCAAGGTTCTATCAGGTGGTGAACGCACCAGACTTGCGATGATCAAACTTCTGCTTGAACCGGTCAATTTGCTGATTCTCGATGAGCCAACCAACCATCTGGATATGAAAACCAAGGATATTTTGAAAAGCGCCCTGCTCGATTTCGACGGCACCTTGATACTGGTATCGCACGACCGCGATTTTCTTTCAGGTTTGGTGACAAAGGTCTATGAATTTGGAAACCAGCTGGTTAAAGAGCATCTTGGAGATATCCACAGCTTTCTGCAAAAGAAAAAGATGGACAACCTGCGTGAGCTGGAGCGGAATTTACAGCGATAACATTATTGTGATTAAAGAAATATATTTGGCACAAAAGTAATGTTGTTGAATAGAAATCGAGTTTCAAGATTTATTCCGTAAGTCAATGCGCGTACTTTTTTGCCACCAAAAAAACACCAATAGACACATTAAAAATCTGACTCCATTCATTGCAAATAACTTCAAATTTCATTAAATTTGGTTATATCTAAAGCTAAAGGTCATGGAAGATCATATTTTAGAAAGTACCTTAACCCCTGTTGAACGTAAATTTCTGGATTTGATGCGGCATGGTGACAATTTTTTTAGGATAGAGCTCTTACGACCTGCCAAAAGCTATTATCAAAAGGCACTGGAACTCAATCTTGAAACCGATAAAGTGAAGCAAAAAATAGCAGATTGCGACCGTTTGTTGGCCTTTGAGGTAAAAATTATCTGGATTCTTGTTGCAATAGCGGCACTGGTTGTATTAGCCATTTACCTTTTCTAAAGCTCCAAATATTCTCACTTCCGAGAAAACAGGATTGATACCTGCTTTTATACATTGGTCAGGTACCATTGAGATATCTAATTTGCTAATTGATAGCTTTTTAATCCTAAAATGATAATTGAATAATTTCTTCCTT
>CAIOOC010000457.1 GCA_903859795.1 uncultured Bacteroidia bacterium | reverse complement strand
TTAAAGAAATCTCAAATTGCCCAAAAACTAGCTTTAAGTAAACACACTATAGGTAACCACCGTGCTAACATCATGCATAAAATGAATTTTTCAACAAATTCAGAGTTGACCAGATACGCAATTCAGCACGGAATCATAAAGTAAATGGGAAACTATCAGCCACCTAAACAATTAATTTTTGGTTTAATACTGCTGGCCATTACTTATTCATGCTATCAATCCTCCAATCATTCCAAAACTTTTCAAACAGCACAGGAAATAGATAGTTTGATTCAACGGATTTACATCCCGGGAACGGTTTCCCTTGATTCTTCGTTTGCTGAAGCCACTAAAGCGCTGACACTTTCCCGGATCTCCCGTAACGATACTTTGATTATCAAATCGAGTCTGGCTCTGGGATCAATCCTTCGCTTAAAGGGGAAAAACGATGATGCTTTCAATTTGTTTCAAAATGCGTTACAACTATCAGGACAAATCCGTTATGATCGTGGAACCAGTCAGTCACTTATTGAATCCGGCAGTATTTTATATATAAGGGGATCATACGAAAAATCGGGAGAACTGTTCAGTAAGGCACTGCAAATGGCGCAATTGAAGCATTACGAAGATCTGGAGGCTACTTCACTTAACTTCATGGGTAAATACCTTCATACAACCGGACGTTTCGACGAATCGGTGGATTACTATAAGCGGGCCATCGAAATATTTAAACGCAGGGGCGATTTGATGCAATCGGCATCTGTGCAATTGAGCCTCGGGAAGACCTATTCCAATGACGGGAATTTGTTTATGGCCCTCAAATGTTACCTGGAAGCATACGAAACCTGCAATAAAACCAAAGACTATATCAATCTTGCAGATGTTTGTAATCATTTAGGATCCATTTATCTTTCACTCGACAAAACAGACCGGTCAATGGAATACCACAGAAAAGCTCTCTATTACCGGTTGTCGCTCAACACACCTGAGGGATTGGCAAATTCATACAATAATATTGGAAAGGTTTTTCTGGCAAAAAACAATCCTGACAGCGCCCATTTCTATTTTTTAAAAGCCCTCAGCAATTGTGAACAAATTTCGTACACCAAAGGAAAAGTAAAAGCCTTAACAAACATTGGCAAAGTCTTTAACCTTAAGTCAGAACCGTTGAAGGCAAAACCATATTTGAATAGATCATTCGAAATTGCACGCAAAGCGGGTTATGATGGTGGTATGGCAGAAGCATCTTTGGAATTGGGTAATACCTTACTCTCATTAAGCCAGCCAGATTCTGCCCGGCACCTCTTTGAACTGTGTTTTTACAAAGCAAAATTGGCCAATCTTACTGAACTTTATCACGACTGTTACTTGGGCCTATATAGGGTTTACCTTACAAAAGGAAGTACCGCTAAAGCATTACAGTATTACACACTTTTTGCCGAGGCAGATAAAAAACTGACCAAGGCAGAAAATGATCATCGACTATCTGAATTGCGTCTCACATTCGAATCAGAAAAGAAGGAGATTGACAACGAGTTACTCCGCAAAGACAATGAATTTAAAATAAAGACCATTCTCCGCAAGGATGCTTTTATTTTGATGGTGGTTATTGCACTATCAATTTCAGCTCTATTTGCCATATTATTTTATACCCTGTTCGAAACCAAAAAGAAAGCACATCGCAAATTGGCAAAGCTTAATGATAAAATCTTAAGACAAAATACGGAACTTGAGAAATTAAACAGAGAGCTTGAGAATGCAATTAGGGATAAGGATAAGGTATTCTCAATAATCACACACGAATTACGTAATCCACTTTACTGGTTTCAGAATCTGACCGAAATGTTATCTGTGAAATATACCAACATGTCACCAGAAATGGTAAGGAAAACATTAGGGGCCTTAGACGAGTCGGCAAAGAACGCTTTTCATTTGATGGATAATTTATTGCATTGGTCCAGATCCCGTCTGAACCGTATAACTCCGGTAATCACAGCCAAATCGCTCGAAAATCTAATTAATGAATCTTCACGAATGTATGAAACTATCCTTAAACAGAAAAATATACCACTCAGCATAAAACTTCCTGCTGGTGCACTGATTAAAGCTGACGCTGACTTATTTATGTGTGTTATGCGTAATCTGATATCCAATGCTATTAAATTTACACCCGAAGGTGGAACAATCGAAATTTCGGCCCAATTAGAAAAACTTAACTATGTCATTTCGGTTATTGATTCAGGTCTTGGTATTGATGAGAAACAAAAACAAACCATGTTTAATTCCGATGTTCAATCAACATCCCTGGGTTTAATGAACGAAAAAGGCTCGGGTTTTGGTCTGAAGCTATGTAAGGAATTTGTCGAGATAAATGGAGGAAACATCTGGATAACAGATAATAGTATTCGAGGTTCATGCTTCTCATTCACAACACCTTCGGCAAGTTAATAATTTTAATATTAGGCAGTTATGATTCAATCAAAAAGTCTGCAAATTAAATGGACCTTAATTATACCGATCCTCTGAATGGATTAGTCAACAATTAACTGGTTTAAATTAATTGCATTACATGATGCGAATTAAAACTACTTCTGTATTATATTTTTTGCTGTTTACTTTTTGCTTTTGGGATCATCCTGAATCATTTGATTCTCGTCCCCTAATAATTCCGGTAATGCAGTCTCCTCGATAAGTACGTCTTTGATCTTTTTATAGAAATGTTCTTTAAGATCAATATATTCATTGTAAAAGCCGGGATTGTCATTCTCAAATTTACATACAAGCCGATCAATTTTATTTGTAATAAGTCGTTGTGTTTTCTTATTGATCTTTTCCATTTTTAGTACAAGCTTTTCCATTTTTTCAATCTCTTCATTTAATGGATGCATTGCCGTGATAAAATTGAGAATGGCTTTTTCAAGGTTTTTAATCATATCAGGACTTAGGCCGAATTCTTTTTGAAATTCATTTGTCGAATTTAAGTTGGTTGGGTGAAGTGCCGAATTAATTTTTTTGATAAATGTTTGTTCATATTCGCCGTACTTATTTGCTGTCACCCACATTTTCTTCGAAACAGTTAATAATTCCGTATCTGAATATTTTTGGACATATTCCGGAGTAATATAATATAATCGTTGTTGTAATTTTATCTTCTGTTTGTCGTGGGCAAAATTCTGCAAAATCCGAACTACTGTCATTGTTATTTCTTCCAATTCCTTTCGTCTGTCATTCTTATCCTTCTCAATCGGCGATGAATCTTTCCTTATCAAACCATTTAAATTCAACAATTTTTCCTGGTTAGATTTAAGTTTGTCAAATGCTGACTGAAATTTGGAAACTTTCTTCCAAACTTCAATATTACTGGATAATAAACTAATTATTTGTGCATTTCTATCCAGTTTTGGATTATAATCTTTAAAATCTTGCATGGCGATTTTATTTTAAATAATACAGGTCTTAAAATTAATATTTATTTAACAATATTTAATAATACCATAATATTTCAGTTCTCTTTGAACAATTTACAAGGT
>CAIOOC010000456.1 GCA_903859795.1 uncultured Bacteroidia bacterium | reverse complement strand
GTGGTTTAAAGGAGATAAAAAACTGAGAACTTACCCTTGAGAAACAGATCATTTAAATCCCCAAGACAGCAAATGAACATCAACGTGATAGCCGGGATAATAACAATTATACTAACTGTGATAATGATGCTGATAGAAAAATCAACTATTGGAATTGTCATGGCAGCATTAGGATTTACCCTATCTGTAATTTTGACAACTTACAACATCATTAGATTCAGAAATGCAAAGAAAAAATAAATAACCAGCTAGATCCTCAACTTTATTTTAATTTTTCCTAAAAGGGCTGTTATACCAATGATTATCATTGCGTAAACAAATGATTTCAACAGTCCTGCTGCACCGGTTTTCAGAAATTCAGGAAGTGTAAATGCAAACGTTGCAAGGCTATAATAGACATAAGGAATCAGATAGCAGGTTAATGTACTGGTCCCGGCAGGTTTTATACTGTTAAACCACTTACTCTTTCCATTCAGATCGACAATAAAATAAATTAGTGCAAATGCTCCAAAAGCTATTCCATTGCATAAAAATACCCATGTTGGCGTTGCATGGATCTTGGATATGATGAAGAAATTCCTAAGTCCAAAACCGGCGAGGAGCATGAGAGCACTTATCCCCAGATAAAGGAAAGGCAGTTTTCGTTTTTTTTCGGTTGTTATAGCCCTGTCAATCATAAGAGTGGCAGCAATTCCGGCAAATGCAAAACCCTGAAAGGCACCTCCTCCAGGTATGATTGTGTGAAACCAGTGCGCCTGATCAGCAATGTTTAGCAATGTGAAGACTAACCAGGCCATGATCAACAACAAATCATATTTGCGGGCAAACAAATAAATAGTGGCTGTAATTAGGTATGTCCAGCCAATCAGCCCCAGAATTCCCCACCATGAAGGGGTCATAAATCCTGTTCCATCCTTACCACCCCTGAAAATGATCAAGAGACAAATAAGTAAAATCACACCAGATACCTGAAAAGCAATATAAAGGTATTTTTTCCAGTCTGTCGCTTTGGGATAAACATTCCACCGGAGAAAAAATGCAATTATCATTAATATTTCGAACCATTCACGGCTAATACCGGAAGCCGTAACATTAATGTGATCAATATTTACCGTAAAGAAACCCATCACCAAAAGCGATAATGATCTAAGGATAATATGTTTCAGAATCTTCCAGCTATTTTCTCCCCTGGCCAGGCGGTTGCGGATAGCATATGGTACAGACATCCCTACGATAAAAAGAAAACAGGGAAAGATTATGTCAGAAAATCCAAGGAAATCCTGATTTGCCTTTGCATGCTCAAGCCATAGGGGGATTCCGGTCAGCGACCAGAAATCATTAACAAAAATCATTAACAACATGGTTATGGCACGAAAAATATCGATCGAAAATATACGGTCCTGGGAGTTCGACATGGTTTATTGTTTATGAACGGGTTGAAATAGATAATTACCGCTAGCTTCCGACAACTGGCAATATCACCGGAGTATCCTGATTTTCATTCCAATGATTGGCTCAGAAATGGTTTTGATCCTTTCATTTTTTAATTTCTTCACTTTTAATTCCATCACTGTGTTTCCGGATCACGTCAAACATCGATTTAAAACAATTTGTCTGAGTATTCTCACCTGCCTTGGGATTTGTCTTCCTACCATAAAACTCATCCATAAACTGACCGGCACCTGACCAAACAGTCTGCATCATCCCTTGGAAACGTTCTTTCATTTCCGGTGTTACCGAAGCTCTGAAACGATACATATCTTCGGTCTGTTTAATGGCATTTTCAGGCATTCGCCATGGACAGGTAATTATACTGAGACCTTTCACAGCAAAATAAGCCGGAGTCTGGTCGGGGCGCTCATAATGCCAGTCACATATCATTACATCCTTATATATCAAATCAATAGCTCGAAAAGTATTATTCATACTTGCTTCCCACATTCCTAAACCTGTGGTTTTACCATCAAGGAGCCGATCACCCCAAATCCATAGCTGGCGTTTATTCAAAGCAAGATGGTTACGGATAAGGTTTACCTCACCCGCAAACAATTCAGCTTTATCTTTTCCTGAGCATCGGGGACATTGGTCTTCCCCGATATAAAATACTTCATCCATGCCTGCATGAAAAGCATCAGATTCAAATGCTTCACAGATCTCATCAACAAGTGCAAAGACTATATTGTGAAGATCAGGATGGAGCGGACAATAACTCTTACAATATAAACCATCGGGGTTTGGCCATTGATACTTCCCGGGCATTTTCACTTTGGGAGTTTCGTCGAATTGTGGATAGACACTCAGCAGCCTCGTCGTTTTAGAGGCCCACGATTGATGACCCAAAAGGTTGATCTGTGGAATTATCCTGATCTGGTATTTATGGCAAACAGCTACCATTTTTTTCACATCGTCTATTGTCAATGCCAATGAATCCCTTAATTCAGGATGACTATTGAACTGATAGTTGAAATCGACTCTAAGAATCAACACGTTGACTTTTCTGGTAGCCAGTTCTTCTGAAATAAATTTTATGAAGGCATCAACTTCAGCCGGACGGGGTGCTCCGACACAGAAACCTCTAACGGGTAATGTATCTTGTGAATATCCCGCACTAATAGTAATACAGAAGAAGATCACAATAATTTGTAAGGATAATTTAATCATGATATTGGATTGCTTTTCGGTTTATATTCAGACAGTAAAGTTGGCAAAAAATAAGTACTTATTTGACAATATGGATTTTATTTCGTATCTTTAAATGCTTTAAAAATCGCTGTCATGAGCGAAGTGGGTTCCATTGATCGCATGGTTATCAAAAAACTTACTGAGATTGTCCTCGCAAACCTTGAAAAGGAGAATTTTGGCGTAAAGGAATTAGCTTTATCTGCAGGAATGAGCAGATCTTCGATTAGCCGAAGACTTAAATCGGCTTTGAAAAAGACGACTTCCCAGTTCATGCGGGATGTCAGGCTCACAAAGGCAATGGAAATGTTGCAATCAGGTTTAGCAACTGCATCCGAAATCTCATATCAGGTAGGATTTAACAGTCCTGCCTATTTCAATACATGTTTCCACCAACATTTTGGGTATCCCCCGGGAGAGGTTAAAAAAAGAAGCATAATCCTTAATGAGTCTGACGACGATCAACCTACTGATTTTGCAAGGACAGACTCAAACGAATCTCTGATTGAAGATCTTTCTTTTCTAACTTCAGTATTTAACCGCAGAAATCTGATTGAGGCATCGACGATTCTAATTGCCTTTACTTGTCTCACATTGTTGTGGTACTTTCTATTTTTCAGGGAAGCTACAATGCTCGATCTTTCCAAGTTAAAAGAAGGTGATAAGTCGATCGTGGTATATCCTTCCAAGAATCTGGGTGATAATCCGGAAAATCGCTATTTTACTGAAGGGTTTACGGAAGATATAATAAACAACCTGTTCAAAATACAAAATCTTCGGGTTGTTTCAAGGACAACAGGGGATACTTATCGCGAGAATTCTATTTCAGCTCCACAGATTGCCCGTAAATTAGGGGTGAATTTTATCCTTGAAGTTAGTGTTCAGCAACACGACGGAATGGTGAGAGTTTTCGTTAAGTTAATCGATGCCATTCACGACAGGCATATATGGTCTCAAAAGTACGACAGAAAATCTGCTGATATATTTCTAATACAAAGCAGCATAGCGAAACAGATTGCAGACGAGCTCCAGACTGTACTTTCGTCGACAGAAATTGAACGGATAAACAAGTTTCCGACAAGAAATCCCGAAGCTTATAACTATTACCTGAAGGGTCGGTTTCACTGGGCCAGGATGACCCAGGAGGGTCTTAATAAAAGTATTTCTTACCTCGAATTGGCTATTGCTTCCGATCCCAATTATGCACTTGCGTATTCCTGTCTTGCCGATGTCTATTATAATCTTGCCTGGTGGGGCTGGTTACCATTTGCCGATGGAATCTTTAAGGCAAAAGAATATGCAATAAAAGCGTTGGAAATTGATAAAAATTTGGCTGAGGCTCATGCAATATTAGGAGCTGTTTTGTGTTGGAATGATTGGAACTGGGCGGAAGCTGAAAAACAATTTACCCATGCAATTGAATTAAATCCTAAAAGCGGAATATCTCACCTGTACTATTCGGAATATCTCGATATGATGGGTAATAATATTGAGGCCAGGACTCACATAAACCGTACGATAGAGCTCGAACCGGTCTCTCCCACAACCTTTTATCTCAGTGCCCTATATTTTTATCACGAAGGGAAATTTAATGAATCGTTAGACAATTTCCGGAAAGTTGAGGAACTAAACGGTGACTTATGCTCGGTGTACTGGAGATATTTTGACATTTATTGTTGGAAAAACCAGGATTCAAATGCCTTGCAGACAATTCAGAAAATCATTCCGTTACAACGATTTCTGGAAAATGATGCGAATAACGTGTTAGAACAGTATAATTCAAATAAAATCAACGGATTGTTGAAATGGCTTATTCTGGCTGAACTTAGTAGCCCGAGGCGGGAATTATTGATTCTGGCTAAATTCAACGCCAGGCTAGGCAAGAAGACAGAGGCAATAAAATGGCTTAACAACGCACTGGAAATGCATTTACCCGGACTTCCCCAAATTAATAATGACCCTGATTTTGAAATCTTACGCAGGGAACCAGGCTTTAAACAAATTGTAAATCGGTTGGGATTATCTTCTCCCCAAAATCCGGAAAAGACGGCAAAACAAAATTTGAAACGACACAAGGGTAAACAGATTTGAAATTTCACTAATG
>CAIOOC010000455.1 GCA_903859795.1 uncultured Bacteroidia bacterium | reverse complement strand
CTTAATTCAAGAATTCTCACGTGCCCGATATAATTCAACTTTTACCCGATTCAGTTGCCAACCAGATTGCCGCAGGAGAGGTCATTCAGCGTCCGGCTTCTGTAGTTAAGGAGCTAGTCGAAAATTCCATCGATGCCGGTTCAACATCCGTTACAATCAATATTAAAGACTCCGGGCGGACACTTATCCAGGTGATTGACAATGGCAAGGGTATGTCTCCGACCGATGCCCGAATGTCGTTCGAACGACATGCCACCTCCAAGATTCGTGAAGCAAATGACCTTTTCGCAATCAGGACAATGGGTTTCAGGGGCGAGGCGCTGGCATCAATTGCAGGAGTAGCAGACGTCGAGCTTCGAACACGCGTACACGGCGAAGAACTTGGTACTTTCATTCACATTTTGGGTTCTTCCATTCAGAAGCAGGAGGCAGACCACTGTGCTGAAGGGACAAACTTTTCGGTGAAAAACATCTTTTTTAATATACCGGCGCGGCGCAAATTCCTCAAATCAAACAGTTCAGAATTAAAATACATTATTACGGAAGTCCAGCGAATAGCCCTGGCAAACCCTGAACTGGCTATATCATTGTATCACAACAATTCAGTAATTTATAATCTTCCGTCAGAGAATATCAGAAAACGTATCGTCTCGCTGTTTGGTAAAGGGATTAACCAAAATCTGATTCCGGTTGATACAAATACCTCCCTGATAAACATTTCTGGATTCATTGGACAGCCCAAAAGTGCGAAAAAAACCTTTGGAGAACAGTTTTTTTTCGTCAACGGACGATTTATGAAACATCCGTTTTTCAACAAAGCTGTTCAGCAGGCCTACGATCGTATCCTTCCTCCGGAGACATTCCCTTCGTACTTCCTCTATTTTGAGGTCGACCCTGCAACTATAGATATTAATATCCATCCGACTAAAACTGAAATAAAGTTTGAAGATGAGCGCTCTTGCTGGCATATCATCCAGGCCTCTGTTCGCGAGGCTATGGGGAAATTTAACCTGATGCCTTCCATCGATTTTGATCAGGCCGGTTCTATCGACATACCAATCAGTCCAATGCGGGGTTCTGTTATACCTGAACCTGAAATCAGGATTAACCCCAATTTCAATCCGTTTGAGAAGGAGCGGGGAGGAGATCGTGCTTATTCGGGAGCTTCAACATCCTACCGTGATGAGCAGAATATGGATAACTGGCAGGCTCTTTATCGGGGGTTTGAGCGGGAAGAGGAACAAGATGAATTGAATCCCAATCATCAGACAATCAGGTCATATGAACGTGAGGAACACGATGCTGTTCAGCAGGAATTTAAAAACGTGGGTATCACAATTGAAAATCACAGTTTTCTTCAATTCAAGAATAAATATATCCTCACACCGGTTAAATCGGGGCTCATGGTCATCGATCAACGCAGGGCACATGAACGGATTTTGTTCGAAAACTTCCTGCGAATTATCGAGAATCACCTGGCGATAAGTCAGCGCCAGCTCTTTCCTGCTCAGCTGGAATTAAATGCAGTTGATAAGGAGATATTGATTGTACTGGATGAAGATCTTAAAGCACTTGGATTTGAACTTCGGTATATTGAAGATGCTGTTTACGTCGAGGGAATTCCCGCCCTCCTAAGTCATTTAAATGCCTCTGATCTCGTGATAAAATTGGTTGAAGATTTTAAAAACAGACCAGTCGATGTAAAAGAAGAGATTAAAGAGCATATTGCTTTGCTACTTTCACAGTCTTCGGCTATAAATTATGGGGTATCCTTAAAGAGCGAAGAGATAATGGAACTGTTTAATCTCCTGTTTGCCTGTAATACTCCTAATTATTCACCTTCCGGGAAAACAATTGTCTCTATAATTTCGTTTCATGATTTTGAGAAATTGTTGAATTAGGTAGGATTGTTTAATTGTAATTAAAGATAAACAATGCCAACAATCCAACTGATTCGCTATTTTTGCACAATAAACCAGATATATTTTATATGAATCAATATCAGACATCGCCGTTTTCGATGCCGCCTGTAGTGAAAAACCTCATCCTGATCAACATTGTGATGTGGGTAGCCAAATATGCCTTGTTAGGCCTGGGAAT
>CAIOOC010000454.1 GCA_903859795.1 uncultured Bacteroidia bacterium | reverse complement strand
GCCATCGCGAGACCATACAATGTTTTTGGTCCTCGTGATAACTTTGATAAAGAATCGGCACAGGTTATCCCGACATTCATCAACCGTATAGCGGGTCGGGAAAATCCGTTTACCATGTGGGGTGATGGTAATCAGGAGCGTTCTTTTCTTTATGTCGAGGATTTGGCTCGCGGATTGATTGATTTGACTGAGAAATATCCAGAGTGCGATCCGGTAAATTTCGGAACCGATGAGACAATAAAACTTAAAGACCTTGCGAAGATGATTATGGATCTTGAAGGTGTAGATTTGAAAGTTGAGTTTGATATCACTAAACCAGGAGGTCTTACAAAGCGGAATTGCGATAATACAAAGAGTTTCAATACTATCGAATTTATTCCTAAATATTTTTTGAAAGAAGGCCTTATGAAGACGATTGAATGGTATAAAAGTAACAGTATTAACGAATAAATGATATGATAAAGCGATATTTCACAAGCCTTTTTAGTGAAGCTGGCAATCATAATAATAAAAACATTATTGATCTATTACAAGTAAACAATCGTGCTACTTTTTGTGATCTTGGATGTGATGACGGATCATGGACAGAGGAATTGATAAAAAAAATCGGCACCCGTGATATATACGGTATCGAGATTGTAGATAGTCGTCGAAAATTAGCAGAAGAAAGGGGAATAAAGGCAAAGACAGGAGATCTTAATGAAGAATTCCCGTTTGAAGATGATTTTTTTGATGTTATACATTCAAACCAAACTATCGAGCATTTGTATGACACGACAAATTTTATTAAAGAAATAAAAAGAACATTAAAACCAGGTGGGTATGCTATAGTTTCTACTGAAAATGCGTCTTCTTGGCATAATATCTTTGCTCTGATGCTTGGTTGGCAAATGTTTAGTCTTACAAATATTGATTCAGAAAGAAGTGGCGTCGGAAACCCTTTATCTATACACCGTTTAGAACTAAATCCTCTCAAAACATGGGAGCACCAGAGAATTTTTGCTTATCGTGGATTGAAAGAAGTTTTTGAAGTCCAAGGATTTAAGGTAGAAAAAATTGTATGCAGTGGTTATTATCCATTTCCTTGGTGGTTTGCTAAGTTTGATCCGAGACATGGGCACTTTATTGCCATAAAAGTTAGGAAGCTACAGTAGTAGTATGAAGATAGGAATACTTATTGATCGTTTGAATGTTGGTGGTGTTGAAAAGATTGCCATCGAGCAAGTGCGGGCACTTCGTGATATCGGCGAAGACGCTATTTTGGTCGTGTTGCGTCGGAAGGCTGTTATTGAAGGCGCATTTTTAGATTTATTGGAAGGCGTTCCGGTCGAGTATCTTGATGACAAGTTACCAGCTTTTCTTTGTTATAGTTTTAATTTCCCAATCTTTCATTTCTTTGCGTCTTTTCATCTATCCTATCCGATTTTGATACCATGGACGTTAAAAAGAAATGAGTATGATTATATCATTTGTCACGGGACATACACCGCATTCAGTGCTATAATGATACGAAAAGTAAGAAAGATCCCTTTCTCATGCTTTATCTGGGATCCAATCGGGTATATTTTGCAAAGAGTATATCGAGAGAAATTTCCGAAACCCATGTTATATTTCTTGTCTGGAATTGCAAATCGGATTGACAGGATGATTTTGGAAAATTCGGATAAAATTTTGGTTGGAGGAGATGCTCATAATGAGCATCTCCGTACATTGAAAGCAGATGTTGAGATAGTTGAGATACATCCTTCGGTACATCCAATTGTTAATAGCATTGGGAAAAGAGGATATGTATTGTTGGTTACTGCATGGAAACGTGGCAAGCATCCGGAATATATTTTTGAGTTATTAGAAAAGATTCCAGAAATGCAAATGAAGATGGTCGGAAAATGGATTGAAGATGCTTATAGAAAAGAATTTGAAAGTGAAATTGATTTAAGGAAGCTGAAAAAAAATATAGAGATAGTTGGCGCAGTGATAGAGCGTGATCTTCAGAAATACTACGCCGAAGCGACAGTTCTTCTTCAAACGAATGATGATAAAGGTTTTGGTATGCCGGCGCTCGAAGCAGCTGGAAATGGAACGACATTTATCATTCCTGAGGGTCAAGGTGTATGTGCACTTTTCCATCATGGCCTTGATGGGTACTATACCAAAGAGAAAGAAACGGAAGCGATTGTACAGAATTTGCGTTTTCTCCTAGAAAATCACAGTGAGAGTATAAATATGGGGCGACATGCATTGGAGACCGTTCAGAATAAGTACAGTTGGGAAAAGCACGCGTTGGCATTGCAACTAATGACACGAGAATGTCTGCGTCTCAACCGTTAGTATCTGTTATCATCGTGAATTGGAATGGCGAAAAGTGGCTTAAAAAATGCCTCGGTTCTTTGTGCGCGCAGACGTATAAGAACACGGAGATTGTTTTTGTGGATAATGCGTCCACTGATGATAGTGTAGAATTTGTTCATAAGAACTATCCCGAAGTTATTATTGTACAAAGTGAAATCAATAGAGGGTTTGCAGGAGGAAATAACCTTGGCGTTACGCACTCGCATGGAGAATATATTCTCTTATTAAATAATGATACTTGGGTTAAGAATAATTTTCTAGCAGAGTTGATGTCTCAATACGATACAGTTAAATCTGATGTTATAGCACCTCTCGAATCAAGTTATGCTGGTGAGCGACAGGTTCGATATATCATGACTATTGATATATTTGGCCATGGTTTCGGTATCCATAATACGAATCGTCAGTCATTTTATCTTCCAGGGGCCTGTCTATTATTCTCTAAAAAGCTATACAATGAAACTGATGGTTTGGATAAGGACTTCTTTATGTATTGTGAGGAGGTTGATTGGTTTTGGAGACTGCATCTTTTAGGGAAGACGATATACCAGTGCAATGATATATTTGTTTTTCACGCTGGAATAGGAAACATCAGCGATGGTATGCGATATAAAAAATTTTTGTGGAGAAATCAGAATACACTCCAGATGCTTCTTAAGAACTATTCCTGGTATAATCTCCTGTGGGTATTGCCCATCTACCTGATTCAGAATATATTTGAATTTCTCACTTTTTTGCTCGTATTAAAACCGAAAATAGCTTGGTCATATATCGGAGGTTGGTGGTTTAATATTCGATATTTTCCGCGAACAATGAAGAAAAGGTCTTTGATTCAAAAAAAGAGATTGGTTTCTGATTTTCAGGTAATGAGGGATATGTATCATGGTTTTGGGAAAGCAGTACACTTATTGAGATTCATAACGGCAGAGAAAGAATGACGCAGATTGCCAGGGTGCTACGTTCCAGTGTTTTCAAATGAAAGGATAATCGAATAGAGAAAAGGGTATGAGAAAAAAGATCTTAGTATCGGGTGGCGCAGGCTTTATCGGGTCGCATCTTTGCAAGAGACTTCTCGAGGAGGGAAATGAAGTGTTGTGCGTGGATAATTTTTTCACCGGGAACAAGGATAATATAGTGGGACTTTTGGAAAACCCTCGATTCGAACTGATGCGACACGATGTCACTTTCCCATTGTACGTGGAAGTCGACGAGATATATAATCTCGCCTGCCCGGCTTCTCCCGTGCATTATCAGTTCGATCCGGTACAGACGACGAAGACATCCGTCCATGGTGCGATCAATATGCTCGGGCTTGCCAAACGGACAAGGGCGAAGATCCTGCAGGCATCCACGAGCGAGGTGTATGGTGATCCGGAAGAGCATCCTCAGCGTGAAAGTTACTGGGGTAAGGTGAACCCTATCGGTATCCGTTCGTGCTATGATGAGGGGAAGCGATGTGCAGAGACTCTGTTTTTCGATTATTATCGACAGCACGAAGTCGCGATACGGGTTATCAGGATTTTCAACACCTATGGTCCGAATATGAATCCGCATGACGGTCGCGTCGTATCTAATTTTATCGTGCAAGCCCTGAAGAATGAAGACATCACGATGTATGGTGATGGATCGCAGACACGAAGTTTCCAATATGTGGATGACCTTGTGGAAGGGATGATACGGATGATGGAAAACAAGGAAGGTTTTGTTGGTCCGGTCAATATTGGCAACCCGCACGAATTCACCGTAAAGCAACTCGCCGAAAAAATCCTCGAACTCATCCCAGATAGCACGAGCAAGATCATCTACAAACCGCTCCCACAAGATGACCCGAGGCAGCGCCAGCCTAATATCTCCCTTGCCAAGGAAAAGCTCGATTGGGAACCAAAAGTAGAATTGGAAGAGGGACTCAGGAAGACGATAGGATACTTCGAGAAGATAGTTTGAATCTATGAAAAAGATATTGGTGACCGGCGGTGCCGGGTACATAGGTGCCCACACCGTTCATTATCTGGTGTCCAAAGGAGTGCAACCCTCCGATATTTTCGTGTTTGACAATTTGGTATATGGTCATAAGGATTATCTCCCGACCGGTGTTCATTTCATACAAGGCGATTTGTTGCGGAAGGATGAGATCAATGCGGTTTTTTCGGAAAACAACATAGGTTGCGTGATACATTTCGCTGCGTATGCGTATGTTGGGGAATCTATGGAAAATCCGGGGAAGTATTTTGAAAACAACATCTTGGCGGGGTTGAATCTGCTCGAGGCCATGCTGAAAGGGAACTGCAATCAGATAGTGTTCTCTTCCACCTGCGCGACCTATGGTATCCCCGATGTTTCTCCGATATCTGAGGCTACACCGCAGAAACCGATAAATCCATATGGCGAAAGTAAGTTGATGTTCGAGAAGATACTCGAATGGTATTCGAAGATACACGATATCAAATCAGTACGGCTCAGGTATTTTAACGCATGCGGTGCTGGATTCGGAATCGGAGAACTGCATGATCCGGAAACACATCTTATTCCTCTCGTATTGCAGACGGCAAAGGGAATCAGGGAGAATGTGTCCGTTTTTGGTTCTGATTATGAGACGAAAGACGGCACCTGTATCAGGGATTATATCCATGTGTTGGATTTGGCGGATGCACATTACAAGGCGATGGACTTGCTTGATACGGAGGATTTTCGAACAGACTATTTCAATCTCGGAACAGGAATCGGCGTGTCTGTTCGTGAAATTATAGCGACATCGAAAAAAATAACGGGCATGGATTTTACTGTTCTCGAGATGGGGCGTCGGGCGGGTGACCCAGCCGAACTCGTGGCGAGTCCTGAAAAGGCTCACGAGAGACTTCAATGGAGGGCGCAATACGATATCGATTTTATCATAAAGAGTGCTTGGGAGTGGGAAAACAGATTGGTCGGTGAATGAAAACAACTCGCATTTTTATTAAGAGCCAATCGAATGTGATTCTATGAAGATACTTTTCAGCCCTTGTCATTATATTTACGACGAAGTTTCTGGAGGCAGTGAATTTTCCTGGGCCTTTAATATTGCCAACAGGATAGCTTGTAAGAATACTGAGTCAGTCGTGGTGACGGGATTCACAAAACTGGAGAGCCGAAAACCATATAAAATTATAGAATTACAAAAAAAGACAACTAATATAGACACAAGTTTAAAAAATGCAATTCGGTTTAATATACAGTATTTTATTGAAACAACAAGACAATTGAATTATACAAACTTTGATGTCGTTCATCATGTCTTGCCGTTTTCCATCGGAAACACCTTCAATTTATCCGCAGTGTTTGGTTTTGTGGGCCGTCCATTTGTAGTTGGGCCAATTCAGAATGCTTTAACATATCAAGATACTGATGTTAATCCTTCTAACATTAGAAACGCACAATCTTTCAGTAAACAAAACAGCATACTGCAAACCATTTATAAATCTTCAGGCTTCATTTTGAACATTCTGTCTAACATTACTTTAAAAAGAGCAAAGAAAATCGTTGTCATCAATGAGTATACTCGTAATTTTCTTATAAAGAAAGGGATAAAACCAAATAATATCTCCATCATTCCTCCGGGAATAGATATAAGAAAATTTGAATATGTTCCATACGATAAAAAGACTGGTGTTTTAGAGATTTTAGTTGTTTGTTATTTGGTTAAGAGGAAAGCTGTAGATCTAATTATTGAAGCAGTAAATTATTCCATAAAGGAGAAAAATATCATATTAAGAATAGTGGGTGACGGCCCGCAAAAACAATACCTCGAAACCTTGGTTGAGAGATTGGGTTTGCAGAGTAACGTTTTTTTTGAAGGGTTTGTGGAAAATTATATGATTCAGGAGTATTATAAAAAAGCTCATGTTTTTGTTAATATGAGTCGATCTGAGGGATTTGCCACCGTGTGTTTAGAGGCGATGGCATCTGGTTTGGCAATAATCAGTTCAAAAGTCGGTGGGTTTCAGGATGCTATTACGGATGGTAAAAACGGCTACTTGGTCGAGCAAGAAGATACAAAAGGATTGGCAGAGAAAATGGTATACTTGATAGACCACCCGGAATTGATTGCTTCCTTTGGAAAGAGGGCACGTCAGGAGGTGGAAGAAAAATATGACTGGGATAAGGTCATTATCCCTCGGTATCTGGATTTGTATGATGAGATATTGAAATGAAGCCACTACTTTCCGTAGTGATGCCCGCCTATAATGAGGAGGAATGCATCACCAAAGTCGTAACGAACTGGATTATATTTCTTGAACGGTTTATCGGTTCAGGAACTTTTCATTTCATTGTTGTCAATGACGGATCGAAAGATGAGACTGGAAAGATATTGGATGGCCTGGAACATGAGCATTCGCAATTGATGGTTGTGCACCAGGAAAATGGCGGACATGGGAAAGCAGTTATAGAGGGATACGCGAAAGCCATCTCTCTCGGCTCCGAGTGGATATTTCAGGTAGATAGTGATGACCAGTTTGAGATATCTGACTTCGCAAAGTTATGGGAAAACCGTAACAAATCAAAGTTCATTTTAGGATACCGTCGGATCCGTTATGATGCCGTTTCACGACTCCTGATTACTCGGATCCTCCGTTTCGCGTTGTTCGTATTCTTCGGTGAGAACATACTGGATAGCAATATCCCTTTCAGACTCATGGAAGGCGATTTTTTGTCGATGTTACTGAAAAAATTGCCGGACGAATATCCGTTCGCCCCGAATATCTTTCTAGCCGTCTTGGCGAGAAAAAATGGACAGCAGACGATTGATATTCCCGTTAAGCATAAGGACCGTCAGACTGGAACGATCTCCATCTTACGTTGGAATCTGCTGAGGGTGTGTTTCCGAAGCCTGAAGGAGCTGATTGTTTTCAGGGCGTCCCTACTCAAACATTCATCGTAAGTGCCATGTCGAAACGCTATACATATGTCATCATCGGTTCGGGACCTACGGGCCTCGGCGCGGCATATCGTCTGAAAGAATCGGGCATCGAAGATTTTATTGTTTTGGAAAAGGAGGCGTATGTCGGAGGCCTCTCCGCAACTTTTACCGATGAAAATGGTTTCTTATGGGACATCGGCGGGCATGTCCAGTTTTCGCATTACCGATATTTCGATGATCTCATGCAAAAGGCCCTTGGAGAAGACGGTTGGCTGAGTCATCAGCGTGAATCATGGATATGGATACGAGATTGTTTCGTTCCATATCCGTTTCAGAATAATATCAGATATCTTCCGCGCGAGATCATGTGGAAGTGTCTAGAGGGCATCATCCGTAATCATACCAATCCAGTCGTATCGAAACCAGAGAATTTCCAGGATTGGATTGGTATTGTGTTCGGTTCTGGCATAGCCGAAGAATTCATGATCCCGTACAACTTCAAGGTCTGGGGGTATCCTGCGGAAGAGATGTCATATTTATGGACCGGTGAACGTGTTGCGACGGCAGATCTGTCGCGGGTGACGAAAAACATACTTTTCGACGAGGATGATTTCTCCTGGGGACCGAACAATATGTTCCGTTTCCCGAAACGTGGCGGGACCGGATCAGTCTGGTCCGCCGTCGCCGGAATGATCGGGGCGGAGCGGTTCTCTTTAGACTCAGAAGTGCGGGGGGTTGATCCCGAACGCAAGGAGGTTGTTCTTGGGGATGGTCGGAGAATCGAATATGGCGTCTTATTGAATACGACACCTCTCGATACGTTCGTCGGCAAAGTAGAGTCTTTCCCGGAAGTATCCGTAAGGAGTGCGACACGATTGAAACACTCATCAACAAACGTCGTAGGTATCGGATTGAAAGGTGCTCCAAACGATCGATTGAAAGGGAAATGTTGGATGTATTTCCCCCAAGCGAATAGTCCCTATTACCGGGTGACTGTTTTTTCACACTACAGTCCGTTTAATGTCCCCGGTGAAGGATATTGGTCACTCATGACGGAAACTACTGATTCGGAACGGAAGCCGGTTGATCAGGCTGATTTGGTCGGATGGACAATCCGAGCCCTTATCGAAGATGGATTGGTTGACTCCGAGGATGATATCGTCTCTACTTTTGTTTATAGGGCAGAGTACGGTTATCCAACCCCATCTCTCGATCGCGACGCGATCCTTGAGGATGTCTTGCCGAAACTGGAAAAAATGAATATCTTTACTCGTGGGCGGTTCGGTGCCTGGAAGTACGAAGTTGGCAACCAGGACCATTCGTTTATGCAGGGCGTGGAATGGGTGGATAAGATGGTCCTTGATGTTCCTGAGCGGACGATGCCTTTCCCAAACGTGGTAAACGCCGGAGGAAAGAATTAATGGATAAAACTATGTTTCGAGAAAAAAGAGCCCGATTTGTAACGGATCATAGGATGGTGTTGTTGCCATTGCTTTTGTTGGCGCTAGGAATGATAATCGCGAATTTCTTTGTTGACAAACATACCGCCTATCTTACCGGGGAGCAGGTATTTTCCTTCGACTACTTCGGCCATCTGAGAAATATCGTCCATGATTTTACTGCTGACCCGTCAACATTACTCCAGACGAACGATTGTCTCGATTGTCCTGATTTCTATCATTATTCCAAGTGGTATTCCCTTATCAACCTCTCTGTTTTCAGTATAGGAGAGGCGTTTCGTATACACCCGTTTCTATTCTATGTCTTTTTGACGATAGCTGTTCAGTTGATTGCTGTCTATATCTCATTCCGACTACTCTTCGAGGAAGTGCAGTGGTTTGCATTTCTCGTGGCATCCGTCGTTTTTATCATTCTTCCGGTCAACTTCACATACCTGGGGAGTGGATTGTATTCTTTCCATCATGCTTTTCTCCTTTTGTCTCTTTCTCTTGTTGTTCGCGTACTGCGAAGCATCGATGAATCGTCGTACAAGACGATATTTCGTTGGGGTTTGGTTACCGGCTTGGCAAGCTCCGTCTTTCTAAACGTGAGTATCGGATTCGTCCCGATATTCCTGTATTCTTTTCTCGGAGTCCTGATATTCTTCTATCGTAAGTGGATGCACAGTTGGAAAAAGATCGTATGCTTTTCGACGACGATCTTTAGTGTTATGGCCGTTCTGAACGCGCCGATAGTACTTTCGGCCCTGTTGCATGGGAATTCCCGTGAGTCTTTTGACTATGGTAAAGTGAACTTATTGGATAGCCTTACTGCCGGCGTCACTATGGTCCCCCCTCATTTATTATCTCTTCTTCCTATATTTGTGCTTAGTTTTTTTCTTGCGATTATCGTATTGTCTATAGAATCAGATTTGAATAAAAAACAGTCAATTATCTTTGCATCATTGTATTTTTTTGTGGCTATATTACTGTCTGGTGATATCGTTTTCGACTTTGCTTTCCGATATTTTCCTCTCATGAAAAGTCTTCGTGCGGTTCATCGACTGATTGTGTTTGAAGAAATAGTTCTATTATTTATAATCTATACGGGGATAGCTGCATTGCTTCGTTCGGCTTATTTTGGACGGCGTTGTTTAGTAATCCTGTTATCTTTTATTCTTATTGCGGTTCCGTCAATTTTTATAATAAACAATTGGAAATATCTCAATGAAATGTCAGTACCAGATGAATACTTCCAGGTGGACGCATATCTTGCTCAGAATCAGGATGAGAAAATTTACTTTCCTGCATACCTCCCGATAGGTCAGGGTATAAATGATAATTATACCTGGTCTAAAAATGACTCATTGCAACCGACTTTGTATCAAAATCCATTCTCAAGTCTTTTCTCTATACCTAAAACTATTACTTTTGAACGATATCCCTTTGTGAATCAAAACACCATGGATATGCGGGCTCTGTTTGATTATTCAAATAATCCCGACAAGATTCTTGGGGCCATGAGAGATTTCGGTACTCGATATCTGATACTGGATCGGAATTTTTTGTGGCAGAAAAACTTTCCGACATTTGATTATAGCAAGATAACGAGTCAGCTGATGTTGGTACGCAGTTTCGGCAATATCGATATATACCAATTGAAAGAGGCGACGAAAAAATGTAAGAAGGCGTACGGAGAATATGCGTATGGATATTGTCATGTTGAACCCGGAGAGAGGCCTAACTATCTTCTTAATATGAGTAAGGAAGAATATCTTATCACCTCTTATCAACCACAAAAGGATGATTTACTTTCATTACTTCGAAGTGATGTTATTAATGTGTATCATGGCATCCCAAGCCCGCTTTTGGAGGTTTTTTTGACGGAAAAAAAAGTAGCCTATGCCGATGTTATGACGATGGAAACTCATTATTCGGATAAACTACTAGGTGCTACCGAAGCGTATCTTTTTCAGAAAGAAATAGGCGCTGGGCAGTATCAGCTCGTCGTTCCTATTTTGAAGGTGACGAAGGATCAGTCTTTCTTCAAGGAATCAGTGCTTCGGGTGTTTGTCAATAACAAGAGAGTGACTACACTAAATCCGCAGGGGGAAAAAAATGAACTCACGTATGAAGTAATCCCGCTTGATCTGAGTAAGGAATCGGTCGTTAGCGTGCGGATTGAAGGTGATGGATATCTTGTTCTAAAAAATCCATATATTCTAGAACAGGAAAAATTCGACTCAGTCACGAAAGATGGTGAATGGCAGCCGAAGATGATAACCATTCCTTAGATTCAATTGAAAATTGTTATCTGAATGTTTATATCTCAAAAATGTAAATCTTACTAATTAGAAATATGATGAACCACCAGAAATATTATCAGAATAACGAGGCTTATTCTTCGTTTCTTGAAACGCAAAATCCGCAGGAATTTCAGAAATATGTTTATTTTATTGATAAATATTCTCATCATACTGATATGATTTTGGATACCGGTTGCGGAACGGGAATCGTGCTTTCGTTGTTGGAAAAAAGATCGTATTGTGATACGCATGGAGTTGATATTTCAAAAACTTCTGTTGGAATATGTCAGGGAAAAAGATTAAATTGTAGTGTATATGATGGGAAAATACTCCCTTTTGAAAACTCTGTATTTCAGGTAGTCGGATCTTATAATGTCTTGGAACATACCGACGATCCCTTGGCTTTTCTTGAAGAAGAGTTTCGAGTATTAAAAAAGGGTGGATATTTGATCGTTGCCTGTCCAAACTTTTTGTCGATAACAAATAATTATCATTATCATACGAGTGGTTTCTTCCAAAAAATTTCAAATTTTTTTGAATTGTTTAAACTAGTTTTTTCATCTGAATACATTTTTAGGAAAATGGAACCAGTAAATCGGGAGGAATTTCATCCTGATGATGATGCTGTGAATGTAACGAATCCATTATCAATTCTTAAGTGGGCCAAGACTAAGGGCCTGAAAATTGAATATTGGTCGAGTCAATCTATTTCTCGAAAGGGAGCTCTTACTTTCATAGATCGTTCTTTTTTCAGGATATTTTTAGGAAGCTTGTTTATTGTATTTAAGAAATAATGATGAGGAAATTAATTTCAATAATCTTATTAATAGTACTTATCACTTATTGGCGATGGGTCTTTAATTGGTATATTATTTCATATGGAGACTGGAGTTTTTTCTTTCTAGATGCACAGAAAGAATTTCTTAATTTTCCTTTTGGATGGATTAATTCTGGCCTAGGCGACGTAGGCGTTGCAGTTCTTCCTATGTATCCCGCTAACGTGTTATGGGGCATTTTGGCCTTTGTAACCAATTTTTCATTGAGCGAAAGGCTGTTATATTTTTTTCCAGCAATTTTTTTTGGTTCTTTCGGAAGCTTTTTTTTAATACGAAAGATACTTAAATCGAATATTGGTTCGTTTATAGGTTTTTTTGTTTTTTCCTATAATACATATTTTTTAATTGGCGATACTGGCCATCTGACCCTAATGGCGGCGTTCGCTCTCGCGCCGTGGGCATTGCTCCTTTTTATGAAAACCCTTGAAGAGAAAAAGTTGGAAAAGGCAGTTCTGACCGGGTTGGTTTTTTTCATCGTGAGCTTTTACGAGATACGTGCATTTTATATACTCGCGTGGGTATGTTTCTTCTATTTTCTTTGGTACACGTTCATTATTGACCAGATTTCCTGGAAAACCGTTTTTAGGAACGGCTTGTCTGCTTTCTTTCCAATAGCATTGGTAGTTCTTTTGAATCTGTATTGGATCATCGGTCTGATGAAGTTGGGTGCTATTACGGACAATGTGATATTCGACAGGGGGCTGTTCGGTAATAGCTTCATGAATATCGAGGAAGCTCTAACTCTCTTTCATCCTTTTTGGACCGGAGGAGCATCCGCCATTTTCAGGGTCCAGTCGATCCCGCTTCACTTTTTCCTTATTCCGATCTTTGCCTTTTTCGGATTGTGGCTGAATCGGAAGAGTAAGAACGTTTTATTTTTCGGATGTATTTCGTTGTTTGGCATCCTTTTGTCCAAACAGGTTGGCGCCCCGTTCGAGGAGCTCTATCTGTGGTTGTATACCCATTTTCCTGGATTCAATGCATTTCGTGAATCGAGCAAATTCTATTTTCTTATCGCCTTGGGGTATTCGGTCCTTATCGGTTCCTTCGTTTCCTGGATCTGGAATCATTGGACGGAAAAGGGAGCGACGACATACGCGAAATATGCTCTTACAGCGATTATCGCAGTGCTTTTTCTGTGGAACACGAAACCTATTTTGACTGGTGAGTTTGGGACGCTGTTCGTTCCGCGGCATGTCCCTCAGGATTATCTGATTGTAAAGGATTTTATTCTCGAACAACCCGAAGAATTTCGGACATTGTGGGTGCCGACGTCTTCACGGTGGAGTATATATCTTAATTCGAAGTCGAAGGCGAATTTGATAGATCTCGTGCAATCGGTATGGCAATCTTTATCCCGAACGAATAACGCTTCTCTTCCGACTGAAAACAGGATTACTAGCATACTGAAGTCACCGTTTGCAAATAGTCTGTTGGATATTTCTTCGATGAGATATGTGATAATTCCGCTTCAGGATACCGAAAATGACGACGATTTTTTCAAAGACTATGGTGACCGGCAATTTTTTATCGACGAGCTTGATCAACTGTCTTATTTGCAACGGATTGATATCGGGACGAAGGACGTGATAGTGTACGAAAACGAGAACGCTCGTCCGCATATCTATTCCACCAAGGAAAAGGAGACCATATATGGTGATATTCCCTTTAGCAAGGTTGAGTATCAATCCGTGAATCCTACCCAATATAGTGTTTCGCTCAAGAATATCTCCGCTCCGGTATATGTGAATTTCTC
>CAIOOC010000453.1 GCA_903859795.1 uncultured Bacteroidia bacterium | reverse complement strand
CTTTTACATTACCATCCTTATTCAATTCCGGATCGGCATTTACCAATAACCAAACCCTGTCCTGCATAGCCGGACGATAAACCCCCATTACTGCATTTCGCACAGATTGACATGTAGCAATACTTTGAGGAACAGGATGAGTTGGTCCGGGATATGGCGTTCCATCTTCGTGAATAACATTCCAGTCTTTATCAAATGAGGTCTTTCCCAGGAGTTGATCTTCAGTCAGTCCCAGAAGTTCCAGAGCCCTATTGTTACTCATTAATATTTCTGAATTGGGGCCTTGTATCAAGACTCCAACATGCAAGTTTACGAAGAGGTTATGGTACGATTTTTCGCTGGCTTTTAATTTTTCCTCTATCAGTTTGCGCGAAGTAATATCGCCTAATGCGCCAAGCAAAACCAAAGGCAGGTTTTGGGAATTAAATTCTATTTGTCCCGTTACGTGTATCCAGCGCTCAGAATGATCACTTTGCCTGATAATCTGATACTCAGTTTCAAATACAGGATCATGATCAGACACCGCACTGTGAAAATAATCCCTCATTTTTTGTTGCCAATCGGGATGGACAATCGAAACCCATGAGCTGAATGACTTTTCATAATCGGGAGAAATGCCAAAAATAAGATCGAGAACTTCGGAACTTTCCCAGGTGCCACGAACAAGATCTATAGAAAACGTGCCGAGTCCGGCGATCAGCTGTGCCGATTTTAAAAAAATTTCGCTCTTTTTTATTATGGCCTCATTTTGCTTTTGCTCGGTAATGTCAACCATGGTAATCAGGCACTCCTCTGCTTTAACAGAAATTATGCCATCTATGCGGACATTTATTGGCTGATGGGTTTCTGCAGAAAGAACAAGTTCACACGAAAGTCTGGTGGTGGATTTAAAAACATTTTCCAGAAAACCGTTAAAAATAGATCGTGTACTTTCTGATAGGAAAAATTTGAAAAGCCTGTTTTTTAACTCGGAACGGCCCATGAAAAGCATTTTTGCCGCTGCGAGATTCAGTTCCAAAATTTTACCTGATGTGGAGAGAGTAAGATATCCTGATGGTGCAAAATCGTATAATTCAACAAATCGTTCAGAAGCAGTTGCAGTCCGCTCTTTTTCTAACAAAAGTTCTTCATTCTGCAACTCAAGCTCCAACTGATGTATTTTAAGTTCCTGAACAAGTTTAAGCAAATCCGTTTCAGAAATTGGATATGAAAGATCCGGGAACTGCTCTCGGAGCATTAATTCAGCTCTACTCCGCAGAGTATTATCTGTTTTTCTTTTACCAGCTTTTCCCTTTAAGTTGTTCATATATTAAATTATGTAATGCTTGTTAAGTGGCTTATATAAACACTCATAACGAATTTATCTCTATTTTTTATTTTGAAAGATAAACATAAGATAACCTGATTAGACTCGATTCTGACCAAATCGGGGACGGTTCATTTAGAAGATTAGATAAGATGTATCAAAGTTAGAAAAAAAAACCATATGATACTATTGTGCATCACTATTTTAAGAATAGTTTAATTCCTATCCGGAGATGGGTGGCTGAACTAAATTAACCCCGCATTTTACCCAAGTACTTAATCTAAGAATCTTTATTTACCCGAAGAGATTTGTCAAAATATTGAAAGGCCGTATCAGGTGCAAAATACGTTAATCATCATTATCTCTTTGGTTAAAGAAATATAAAATTTCCCTTAAGGATATAATTCCATTGGATTTGAACCGGCTTAATGGTCTTAACTTCCAAAACATCCTTAATTTTACGCTGAATAATAAATATCGGTACATCTATTTAAACCATCAGGTATGGAAGCAGAATTAATTACGATTGGTGACGAAATTCTCATCGGGCAGATCGTCGATACCAATTCGGCATGGATGGCTCAGAAATTGAATGATGAAGGGATAAATATCCGACAGATAACGAGCATTTCTGACAAGCCGGATCATATTATCAGCACATTACGTGAAGCCGGTCAGAAATCATCAATTGTCCTTGTTACGGGAGGTCTGGGTCCCACGAAGGACGACCGCACAAAATCAGCATTGTGCTCTTACTTCGGTACGACATTAATCGAAAACGGAGCTGTATTGGACCATATTGCACAATTACTTATACCACGTGGGATATTGATGAACTCACTTAACCGGGACCAGGCTCTGGTTCCGGCTTCGGCAACAATTCTGCATAATCAATTAGGCACTGCCCCGGGTCTCTGGTTTAAATACGATGATACAATCTATGTGTTTATGCCAGGGGTGCCATTCGAAATGAAATATCTGATGGAAAACGAAGTTCTGCCACGAATCAAAAGATTGTATAATACTACTACAATTCTACACCGAACAATTTTAACTCAGGGGCTTGGAGAATCTTCGCTGGCAGAGAAAATAGAATATTGGGAAGACAGCCTGCCGGAAAACATAAGCCTTGCCTATCTGCCAAGTCCGCAAAGTGTAAGATTGCGCCTTTCTGCACGAGGTGATAACAAGAAATACCTGATGAAGTTAATTGATGAGAAAATCAAAGAACTTGAAGAGATTATTCCGACTTATATTTTTGGTTTTGAAGATGAAACAATGGCCGGGAATATAGGCAAATTACTTTGCGAAAGAGGTATGAACCTGGGGGTTGCTGAAAGTTGTACCGGTGGGAATATTGCTCATTTTATAACTCTGAATCCCGGGAGTTCGGTTTATTTTAAAGGGGGGATCGTTGCATACTCAAACGAAGTAAAAGTTAATGTATTAGGGATCGATCCCAATCTTATAGCCGACAGGGGAGCGGTAAGTAAAGATGTTGTTGAGGCAATGGCAGTTGGAGCGAGAAAAGTTTTGAAAACCGATTATGCTATTGCAACTTCGGGCATTGCCGGACCCGACGGAGGAACTCCCGACAAACCTGTTGGAACCGTGTGGATTGCCGTTGCAGGTCCTGACAGAGTGATTTCAAAAGTGTCGAATTTTGCAAACCATCGTGAACGAAATATTATACGTTCCAGTCAGACAGCATTAAACATGCTTCGGCTTGAATTATTGAAGAAATATTACACTGTTTAAAAGTTAGTACCGGTTGTATTAAATATTGCTCTTAATGTGCCAGGTAACTGGTAACTAGCATATAGCAGTTATTGCATAAGGAAAATCGCCTTTTTCAGAATAATGTTTAAAGAGAAAAAGTCAATAAATGCAGGTATTCAAGCTAGCTGCCAGTCGCTAAAAGCAAGCTGCACATCACTAAACTTTGAACATTAAGAAACGCTTCTTAACAAATACAGATCACTATATTATAAAAGTAACATGAAAAAAGGATTAATTATTGGAGGAATAATATTTGTACTATTGATAATCTCAATGGTTGCAATTCCCATTATTTTTAAAAGTAAGATAACTCAAAAGGTTAAGGAGTCGGCCAATGGAGCTGTCAATGCCAGGGTCGATTTTACCGATGTTGAATTATCGCTTTTCCGCAGTTTCCCGCAACTGAATATCGCTTTAAAAAATCTGACTGTTACCGGCATAAACGAATTCGAAAACAGGCGGTTGTTATCTGTCAATCAATTATCTACCGCAGTAAACCTCTCAAGTCTTTGGGGTGATGAAGGTATAAAGGTCACTTCAATTAAACTTCTGAATCCGACTGTCGATCTTTTTGTAAGCAAGGGGGGAAAATCAAACTGGGACATTTCTAAATCCAAAGCCAGTCAAGGGGTTAGTACGGGTAAAAAAGGGCTGGTCATAAACCTTGATAAAATTGAAATCAGTGATGCTTCTTTCGATTTCCGGGACGAAACTTCACAGATGTTGATGTCGTTTAGAAATGGCAATTTTGAACTCTCCGGTGCATTACAGGGGAGCAGCAGTAAAATTCAGCTGTCCGGGCAGACAGATAGCATTAACTTTGAATATAAAGGCACACGATATACATCGAATATGAGAGTTGGCCTCAACGGGGGATTGCAGTCTGATTTTGATAAAATGACCTTCACTTTTCTTCAAAATAAATTATTAATCAATAAATTACCTGTTGAAATCATGGGAACATTTGGTATTGGAGAAAAGGAAGACAATTTTGATCTGACCTTTAAATCGCCTGGATCGTCATTAAACGATTTGCTCGGTTTTATCCCTGCCCAATTTCAAAAAAACCTGAAAGGGATCCAGACCAAAGGGGACATTGCTTTCGGGGGATTTGTAAAAGGGACATATTCCGACTCAACGCTTCCAGGGTTTGGGCTCGATCTTAAGATAGCCGGGGGAGAGCTAAAATATCCGAATTTACCCAAACAGATCGAAAACATTGAACTCCTGGCCAATATATCCAAACCACAAGGGAATCTGGACCTGACAAAAGTTGACTTGCAAAAATTCAACGCTTCACTCGCGGGAAATCCGTTAGCAGCCTCGTTGTTCGTTGCAACACCGGTCAGCGATCCCAAAATCAGGGGAAATCTCAGGGGACGCATCGATTTTGCCTCACTGAAGCAGGCAATCCCTATGGATTCGATTGATGTGAAGGGAATTATGGACGCTGTAATCGACTTTAATGGTCAATACTCTTCAATTGAAAAGGGTCAGTATGAAAACTTCAAAACAGACGGGAATATTTCGCTCCAGGATTTTATGTTTATGTCTAAAAATCTGCCAAAAAGATTGGAGATTAAGTCTGTCAGTATCGGGTTAAATCCAAAATCAATTTCACTGACCAATCTCACCGGAAATATGGGCGAGAGTGATTTTTCCGCGACAGGAACCTTTACAAATTACTGGGCATACATCCTAAAAAACGGCATCCTTAACGGGAATATTGCATTAAATTCAAAATATTTAAATTTCAATCAACTAATTCCAAATACAGTAGCCAAAGACTCAACAGTAAAGAGCCCCCCCTCATTAGTGCCTGACAATCTGAATATTGCAGTCCAATCATCGGTAACGAAGGCATTATACGATAATATAACTATCACAGGGATTACAGGAAAGGTTTCGGTCAGGGAAAAGAAAATAATCCTGGAAGGATTAAATATGAATATGTTAAGCGGAAGAGTATTGGTTTCAGGCATCTATTCTACGCCAAAGGGTTCGGTTCCGGATTTCGATTTTAAAATGGATATCAAGGATTTTGATTTACCTACTGCGTACCAGTCATCGGGAACAGTGCGTCATTTCCTGCCAATCGCCAGCAGGAGCACTGGTGCATTTAACTCCGGTATTGCTCTTACTGGCAAAATCGGTCCGGGCAATTCCCCCCTCTTTTCAACTTTGAACGGAGGTGGTACTCTGCAGGCAAAAAACATTGAATTAATTGGGACGGATATGTTTGCAGAAATTGGAAAATATTTCAGGAAAGATCTGTTTAACAGGGTCAAAGTGAATGACTTTCTGACAAATTTCAAGGTCGTTGATGGCGGACTGAACGTATCGCCGTTCACTACAAAGATAGCCGGGCAGGATGCAACAATCTCTGGAAAACAATCGGCTTCGATGAATATTGATTACCGTATTGATTTAAAGGTCAATAAAAATGACTTAAGTGAAGAGGTTAATCAATATATCGGATTTGTTCCGGGTACCGAAAACATCGCCAAATATCCTATCGGGATCAATCTGGCAGGATCCTTCGACAAACCTGAAGTTAAGGTTGACCTTTCGGAGGCGAAAACTCTTGTCGAGAAGGAATTTAAGAAGAAGGCCGGGGCCACTATTCAGGAGACGATAAAGGCATTCGGGCTGGATAAGCTGTTTAAGTGATGAACAGGAAAGTGCAAAAAGCACAAAATTGCAATTTCTGAAAGAGCACAATTTCGTTTATAATGAAAGATTTTTATGGACATGATTGCAATGCGGCCCATGGAGTGCGCAAGAAGATATCATTTCCCTGACCTATAGCGATGCCCTGTGTTCAGTTACAATGGGACTTCAGCCCGAAACTAAAAAAAATTCAATTCATGAAAACTTCCACTAAACAGCAAATTCTGATTCTACTATTTTTTCTTCTTTTCGGTACAACTTTAGTTAACGGATTTGCCCAGGAAACTAATTATCACGGTTTCAAAGGTCTCGATTTTAAGTTCGAAGGGCACGATGCCAAAATAGTATTTCCCGATAAAGCGGAACCCGGGCGGCACTGGATCTGGAGAGCCCGTTTCTGGGGCCATGAACCACAGACCGAGATTGCCCTGCTTCAAAAAGGTTTTCATGTCGTTTACGTCGATGGGGCTGAATATTGCGGCAACAATGATGCTGTAACCTTATGGAGTCATTTTTACGACTTTCTTACCGGTGAATATCATTTAAACACAAAAGCCGTTCTTGAGGGTTTTAGCCGAGGTGGCTTGTATGTTTACAACTGGGGCTCCGAGAATGTTGAAAAGGTGGCCTGCATCTATGCCGACGCGCCGGTGTGCGATATCCGCAGCTGGCCTGGAGGAAAGGGTAAAGGAGTAGGCTCACCCGAAGACTGGAAGGCTCACCTGTTGGCATACCACCTGACAGAAAATAGTGTAAATGATTTCAAGGGGATGCCAATTTTTAACGCACAAAAATTAGCCGAAGCCCGGGTACCCGTAATCCATGTCTGCGGAGCCAAAGATGAGGTCGTTCCTATTGAAGAAAATACTTATGTCCTTGAAAGAACGTATAAAGAGGCCGGAGGTGAAATCCAGGTAATTGTTAAGGAGGGAATTGGCCATCACCCTCACAGCCTTAAAGACCCCTCTCCCATCGTCCGCTTTATACTTTCGCATACTTCTCCTGAATTGGTTGATCCACCCATACACCCCGAATCGAAAATGGCAATCAAATTTCGCGGAGATTTAGACAACAGCCGGATAAAATTCGAAACGCTGAAAACAGGTAGGGTTGCCTTCCTTGGGGGATCGATAACCTATAATCCTGGCTGGCGAAATAAGGTTTGTGATTACCTGCAGAAACGATTTCCTGAAACAAAATTCGATTTTATCAGTACAGGCATCCCTTCAACCGGTTCGACTCCCGGTGCTTTCAGGCTCGTTCGCGACGTATTATCGAAAGGGACTGTTGATCTATTGTTTGAGGAGGCTGCAGTCAACGATGCCACAAATGGGATAAGTCCGCAAATGCAATTACGTGGTATGGAAGGAATTATTAATCACGCAATACAGTCAAATCCCAACATGGATATAGTACTGATGTACTTTGTCGACCAGGATAAGATGGCAGACTACAACAAGGGAAACACTCCGGAAGTCATTCAGCAACACGAAAAAGTGGCAGAATACTACAATGTTTCATCGATAAATCTAGCCAAAGAGGTAAATGACAGAATTCTGAATGGTGAATTCACCTGGCGCGATGATTTTAAGGACCTCCATCCTTCTGCTTTTGGTCAGGAGATCTATTTTAGGACAATCGAACAATTTTTCGAAACTTCGTGGAACAAGGCTGTATCTGGCGTGTTAAAACCCAAAGTTCTGCGCGCTAAGCCACTGGATGTCAATTCGTATATCAATGGGCATTTTGAACCGATCGGGAATGCCCGGCTTAAAAAAGGCTGGAAAATGGTTAAAAACTGGGCACCATCCGACAAGGTTTCGACGCGTGAAGGATTTGTAAATGTGCCTGTACTCGAAGCCACTCAACCTGGCGCTTTGCTAAAATTGAATTTTACAGGGAAGACAATCGGGATGTTTATCACTTCCGGTCCGGATGCAGGGATTGTTGAATACAGTATCGACGGGTCAAAATTTAAGCAGGCCGATCAGTTCACACCCTGGAGCGAGCAATTGCATATTCCATGGCTGGTAATACTCGACGACCAGCTTACTTCCGCTAAACATACGTTACTTTTAAGGGTGGCATTATCCAGGAATGCAAAGAGTATCGGTTATGCCTGCAGGATTCACCAGTTCGCTGTTAATAATTAATAACTGATCGCAATATCAGTATGTGAAAACAGCAATGTGTGGTTTAATCAATAATCTTATCTTTGCATTTCAAAATAAAGAAGGCACAAATTCTTAAATGAGAAATATGAAGATTGCGTTGATTGGTTATGGGAAGATGGGAAAAGAGATTGAACAAATCGCACTTAGTCGCGGGCACTCCGTTGTTCTTAAGATTGATATTCAGAATCAGGATGAACTGACCGCTCCAAACCTTGGGAAGGCTGACGTTGCCATCGAATTTACCGGACCTGAAACGGCAGTTGACAACTATTTTAAATGCTTCGAAGCCGGGGTCCCGGTAGTAAGTGGGTCAACCGGATGGTTGGAGCAGAAACCTGAAGTCGAAAAAGCGTGCTCCGTAAATCAGGGATGTTTTTTCTACTCCTCAAACTTCAGCCTGGGGATGAATATCTTTTTTGCCATGAACAAGTTTCTGGCAAAAATCATGAACGATTTTCCACAGTATGATATCTCGATGACAGAAGTTCATCATACCCAAAAATTGGATGCCCCAAGCGGGACAGCCATCTCACTTGCTGAAGATATCCTGTCAGTTAACGATCTGAAAACAAACTGGACAATCACTTCGCCTCAATCAGATAATCAATTATATATCAAGCCTGTACGCGAAGGTGTAGTCCCTGGTATCCATACTATAAAATATGATTCGGAAGTAGATTTTATTGAAATCACCCATAGCGCCTACAACAGAAAAGGTCTTGCGTACGGAGCGGTTCTCGCCGCTGAATATTGCGTAGGCCGAAAAGGAATTTTTTCAATGACTGATCTTTTAAATTTTTAATAATATAATATACAATGAATAATTTATTGGGAAGTAAATGGTTTAAACTGGGCCTAGTTGGAGGTCTTTACCTGCTTTGGGTGATTTGGGTTAGCAATTTCTGGTGGCTACTAGGATTAGTAATCATTTTCGATACCTATATTACTAAAAAAGTACACTGGGCGTTTTGGAAAAAGAAAAACCCACCTGAAGGGAAACAGACCAAAGTCGTGGAATGGATTGATGCAATTATTTTTGCAGTTATAGCTGCCACTTTTATAAGACTCTTTTTTATAGAAGCGTATACTATCCCTACTTCATCAATGGAAAAATCGATGATGGTTGGCGATTATCTGTTTGTAAGCAAAACGGCTTACGGTCCAAAGATGCCAAATACCCCGATATCTTTCCCCTTTGTGCACCACACAATGCCGTTATCGAGCTCGATTCAGTCATTCTCAACACTAATTCATTACCCCTACCGAAGGATTGCGGGAACCGGGAAGGTGAAAAATGATGATGTAGTGGTATTCAATTTTCCTGAAGGAGATACAGTGGCAGTCAGCATGCAGGAGCGCAGTTATTACGAATTGGTCCGTTCCTATGGCAGGGATAGGGTTTGGGGTGATAAAAGAACCTTTGGAGACATCATTTACAGGCCTGTTGATAAACGGGAAAATTACATCAAACGCTGTATTGCCATTCCAGGTGATTCTCTTAAACTTGTCAAAGGACAAGTATACGTGAATGGAAAACCGCAAAAGGAGATACCTGGTATTCAATATAAATACATGATAACTATCAATGGCACATCGATTAACAGCGAGGCCCTTGAAAAACTTGATATCAGCCGTTCAGAAATTGAAGGATCTGACTCACGTTATATCCTTTCACTTACCACTGCCCAAGCGAAGAAAATGGAAGGTTTACGATTTGTTCAATCCAAAGAGCGCGTTACATGGCCAGCTGAAAACAGCGATCCTGCTATCTTTCCAAGTGATCCCAAGTTCACATGGAATCTCGATAATTTTGGCCCGATCTGGATACCGAAAAAAGGGGTTACCATCAATATCTCACTTGCCAATCTGCCTTTATACAAACGAATCATTGCAGTTTATGAGGAAAACGATTTAAAGGTGAAAGGAAACGATATTCTTATTAACGGTGTTGTGGCTACTACCTATACCTTTAAAATGGACTATTACTGGATGATGGGCGATAACAGGTACAACTCGGCCGACTCAAGATACTGGGGATTTGTACCAGAAGATCATGTAGTTGGAAAAGCATCGTTTGTTTGGCTTTCACTCGACAAAAACAAAAGTTTCCTTTCCAAAATCCGTTGGGACCGGTTCTTTATGACAGTGAAATAATTTCTCATTCGCTTATATTTATTTTTCAGACCTCAGCGAGGTCATATGTTTATTGATGAGGAAGACAGGATTGTGAATACGACTCCGGCACGGAGTCGTATATTCCTTTCTATATTGTTTTCTATAAACATCCAAACCCGTCGGGTTTGTCAGAACAGGACTGGAACGTTATATTTATTCAATTTTATAAATCTTTATCAGAGGTTCAAAACCCGTAAAGTAATGAAAACGATTACCCAATTATTACTGATATTCACTTCCCTTTTTATACTTTGGGCATGCGGTGTATCAGGATATATCACCGATCCCCAGAGCATCAAAAGGCAAAAAGAGATGCACAACCACAGAACTGGTGTGAATATCGGCGATAGTTTTTTGGCAGTTGGAACGACTTTAGCAGCTGCCTTTACTGGTATCGGTTTCAATACACATCCGGAAATCAGATCCTACCGGAACCTGAAACTACTTAATGACTCGAAGGATACCTTGTTTGTTAATATGGTAACCGACTGGCAATGGAAGGATTCAACCTATTTTGATATTCGGGAAATCGTGATGCCACCCAAAAAATCTATGAAATTGATTGTTCCGATGGGCATTTCATATAATATATTTTTCAGAAACGATTACAATGCTCCTGATGATGAAAAGCTGGAGATAAATACCGCCACAGCAGGGCAAGTGAAGCTTAAGCCCATAAAAGAGAGGCCTGAAAATCAATTAAATAACTAAAACGACAGGAAATGCAACGAGGATT
>CAIOOC010000452.1 GCA_903859795.1 uncultured Bacteroidia bacterium | reverse complement strand
GTTGTTGATACCTTTCGATTTTAGTTTAGGTTTTATATAAACCTATTTCAGAACTAGAAAGCAAACCAATACTTTGATGCTTTTTTGAGGTGACGCACCTTTCCGTCCGAATGATGGGGCAATCTTTGGCGGGCACTTCGACTTACTTCGACTTACTTCGACTTCGCTCAGTAACCAACGCTCAGTAACCATCGCTCAGTGTGACACATTCGATCGCGGACGGACTTCGTGCATGGTCGTTAACCAGGGGTGGCGCAATACCTAAAGTATGCATTCGAATATGTTTTGTACCAGTATTGCTTACCCCTGGTTATTAATCCGCCAGCGGAGTGCCCTTTCAGGGCAAAAACCCAAGTATTAATTAAGATTTGAAACGTTTTATTATGGGAGCAAAAGTTACTTAGGGTCTGCTGTTAAACTCAGGCCTGATTTTTTAGCTCAACTTGTTTAGAGTAGAGCATTTGTATTATAATTTTAAATTCTCTTTGAAAATCTTCGTTAAAATACGATTGATATAGTATTATCACGTGTTCTGTTAAATTGGAAAGCAAGTTGATCATAAGATACGGGAGTGCCGCCCCGGCCAATTTGACCAGGTTAAGCACCAGGATGATGCTGGCAATCCACGATTCGCTGGTTTCTCTAAGCCTGGCCTTTACACGGTTTAACCCGTATGCTGTTTTGGCTTGTCCAAACTTTCCTTCGATTGGATTTCGTTCTCCCGGACTTACGTGTTGTTGCACAGCCGAAGGCCTGCCTAAAGGCTTGGCCAGCAGCCTGATTTTTTTCTCTTTCAGGGCAGCCCGATTGATACGGTTGCAATAGATCTGATCTGCCAGAACTTCCTTGGGATAAAAACCAAAACGATTCCGGTATTTCTCAATGTACTCCATCATGTGGCTTCCTTCATTAAAGGCATCCCAACTCAGCTCATCAAGAAATGATATTCCATCAATGAGTGAGAGGTGGATCTTTGCCCCAAACTCGACTTTCGCCTGGCTTTTCCCGCGTACGATTGGTCTAACATGTGGTTGGTGGATACTGACGATTCTATCATCAATGCGATGAACGCCATTGCTATACATTTCCTTCTGTTGTGCATACAATGTGTTTATCACCAAGAGGTATTTGTGGCTTTTGGGTTTGAGCGGAATCGTTTTATATGAGTCTAATAACCTGTTGATTGAATTGAGATTGCGCTTTAAAAATCTTAACTGGCTACCAGTAGCTTTTCGTATTTCTTTGTGAGTTTTATTCTTTTTTTGAGCAGTTTTCAAATAGCGGTGACGGGCAATTTTACGGTAAGTTCTGGGCTTTTTATCATGCAAAACCGAGTTAAAGAGTTTGTCGATTAATTGCTCTGATTTCTCCCTGGCATCTGAAAGTAGGTCCAGATCTGTTGGATACGCAATATCCTGAGGACAAGCTGTGGCATCAAAGATGATTCTGCCTTTGTTTTCAACCTGAGAGGAATTAGAAAGGTTGCCAGTACCAGTTGAACCATTGTCATCTTTCTCAGGTTTTCTAATATCGTTTTGAGATACAAGATTAGCCCTTAGTTCAGCTATCTTTTCGTTGATGGCATTCAGGCTATCCATTCCAAGTTTCTTCCGGAAATCAACAAATAGAGAGGCATCAAAAGGTGGTTCTTTGATGAAGCTTGTATAGCCCAGAAAGTACTGCATGTAAATGTTCTCAGCTATCTGATCAACTGCCTCCCGATCATCAAGATTGCACATATGTTTGATGATCAAAGAACCTATAACAATTCTAGGATTTAACGCAGGACGACCCGTATTACTCGCAGGTACATTTTTGAAATATAATGAACTAATCTCGTCCCATGGAATCAGTCCGGCTAGAACGACCCATCTGTTATTGGGATTAAGTTCACGCTCGAATGGACTCTTAAATGCTTCCAAAGTAAGCTGATTCGGACTCATATATACCGGAGTCGGTGCATGCTTTCTTTTTACCTTTTCCATAATTCCTTGCACTTATTTGTTCAAATATCGTTATAATTGACATGAAATCAAATAGTAAATACTTTTTCAGCAGACCCTAAGTAATTCAAATTAAAAGTAATCTAAAATAATGAACTCGAGGGAAAGACTCTTAAAAACGATAAATGGCGGGATTCCGGATCGTGTGCCTGTTACACTGTTCATACAGGATCATGGTCATTTTATTCATCAAATGCACCCTGATATTGATCCGCTGGATTATGAACAGTTGACCTTTAAAGTGATTGACTATCAAAAAAGCCTGGGCTGTGATGTATTTGTCCGGATGATTTTTGATTTGTATCATCCCCTGGGAATCTGTTTGGGAGGGGTCGATGATGGTCATGAAACTGAAACCTGGAAAATCTCAGCAGAGATAACAGAGGATGGGAATAACCTAATCCGTAAATCGGTGATTACCACACCTGATGGTATATTAACCCAGGAATTTGTTCGCAATGCGCAAAACAGAGGAACTTACGTGTATTGTTGTACTAAAAAACCCATTAATTGCGAACGGGAGCTGGATATTGCTATGAAGTATGAACCAAAAATGTCGGCTGAGTATGGTGAGATGGTGAAACAAAAGATCAGGCGTATAAAAGATTATTTGGGCGATGATGGAATTTTAGGGACCTGGGTCGCTGGAGGTCCGTTTAACAATGCCTCCATGATCATCGATCATACTGAATTGTATATGATGTTCATGACCGATCCCCCATATTTCGAAAAATTAATGCAATACACGACCAAACGAACATTGGATTATACGCAGGCTTTTATTGATGCAGGGGCTGACGTGATGTTGGTTGGGGGAAATGTTGCCGGCGGTTTCCTCGGTGCCGAAGTATATGAAGAGTTTATCCTTCCGTACGAAAAAAAATACATCGATTTTATACAAGATCAGGGTTGCCCGGCGGTTTACCACAACTGCGGCCAGATTATGAAACTGGTGAATTCGTATAAAAAATTAGGGGCTAAAGTGGTTGAACCATTCTCTCCTGTTCC
>CAIOOC010000451.1 GCA_903859795.1 uncultured Bacteroidia bacterium | reverse complement strand
GTTGCAAGGAGATTAGACCGAAATGCAACTGAAAATACTGGTCCCGAGCCTGACTACGGTAATCTGTTTTATTGGGCTGCATCCCCGTTTAAGGAGGATGCAAGCGACAGTATTCCCGATTTTCTTAAATCAGAAACCCGCGATACCCGTGCCGATGTATTTTTCATTCATCCCACATCCTTCTTTGGGGAAGCCGAGACGGCTGCCTGGAACGCCGACTTAACAGATACGATTGTCAACAATGAAACCGATTCGAGGTCAATACTTTTTCAGGCAACTGTGTTTAATGGCAGCTGCCGTGTTTTTGCCCCAAGGTACCGGCAGGCCAATATGAAGTCGTTCTATGTCCTCGGAACACCTCCAGCAAACAATGCTTTTGACCTTGCCTACAGCGATATCCGAAAAGCATTTATCTACTATCTGAAACACTTCAACAACAAACGTCCAATAATCATTGCCTCTCACAGCCAGGGAAGTCTGCATGCTATCAGGTTATTACAGGAGTTTTTTGATGGCAGACCATTGCAGAAGCAGTTGATTTGTGCTTATGTTATTGGATACCAGATAAAGAAAGATGCCTTTAAGAAGCTTCCGGTTGGTGATCATGCCGATCAGACTCATTGCTTTGTGGGGTGGCGCAGTTATGCCAAAGGGGAGATTCCCAAAGGTGCTGCCGCAGAAAATGGTAATTCAGTTTGCGTTAACCCACTTACCTGGAATACCTCAGAAAAGCCGGCATCGTCCGATCTGCATGAAGGTATTATGCTTGGATTTCGGAATATTTCTCCCCATAAATTGGGAACAGAGATTGAATCTAATACTAAAATCCTCTGGGTCGAAACTGAAAGTATACTCGATGAGAAGAAGGCAAGAATTAAAAACCTCCATATTTACGATTACAACCTTTTCTGGATGAATATCCGGCATAATATTAAGCTTAGAATCGATGCTTTTTACCAGTCAACTAATAATTAATCATTTATATTTACCAATCATTTTAAAATTAAGATCATGAGAAAAGATGCAAAGAGAAATGCGCATGGCAGATTCTTATCTTTAGTTACCAAAGTGGCTGTCATTATTGCCTTTACAGTATTTAGTTTTCAGTTTTCAGAAGCCGCACCAGGCAAAGGATCCAAATTCGCAGGTGTTCAGATCGGCACAATAACCTACAGTTACCGCAGCATGCCCGATCAGTCGCTTGCTGCAACTTTGAATTATGCTGTTCAATCCGGCTTAAGTTCTGTCGAGCTTATGGGCGGGTGCGTTGAAGAATATGCAGGTGTCCCTAAGGGAGGCGATGCACAAGCTGTTCGTCAATGGCGTGCAAGTGTGAAAATGGATAAATTCAAGGAGATTCGTAAAATGTTTGCAGATAAAGGGGTAAAAATCAATATTCTGAAACTTGGAGATAAAGCGTGGTCCGACGAAGAGCTTGATTATGTGTTTAATGCATGTAACGCATTAGGTGCAAAAGGTATAACAACGGAAATATCCGAGGAAACAGCCAAACGGATGGAGCCCTTTGCAGAAAAACATAATTCCTACGTTATCTTTCACAATCACGGTCAACCCGGAGATCCCAATTTTAGTTTTGATAAAGTTCTGGCTATCGGACCAAGACTCATGCTAAACCTCGATTGTGGCCATTACTTCGGAGCCACAGGTCTTAATCCCACCGACATTATAAAAAGACTACATAATCGGATTGTTAACCTACATATGAAAGATAAGACAGGCCCTCACGCTGCAGATCCAAACAAAAACCAGGCTTGGGGCAAGGGGGAGACACCGATAAGCGATATTCTTCTTTTACTCAAAAAGGAGAAATGGCCGATTGAAGCGGACATTGAGCTCGAATATAACATTCCCGAAGGTTCTGATGCAGTTAAGGAAGTGACTAAATGTGTCGAGTTTTGCAGGGCAATTCTGGAGCCGAAAAAGTAAACTTGTCAAAACTTAATCGGGGAAGTTTATATTTATCTTGTTATCAGGATATGTATTAGTCTTTTTTTCTTTGTGAACCTTAGTGCTTTCGTGTCATTTGAGGCTATTTTCTCCTGCCATCAAGTCACGAGGTCACCAGGGCTCACAAAGAAATTTACTAACATAAGGAAAAACCTGCAAAATGCGGTCAAAGGATTAATTCTAAGTTTATTATAAACATTTACCTGATGGGTAGGTTAATTTCAACATTGGTCTTAATCCTTAGTCTATCATGCGTAACTTTCGCGCAGCTTATTGTAGACAAGGGAATTTACAGAGCGAACTTTAGTAATAACTTTCACGAATCCAATTATGTGAGTTATTATCTTTACAAAGGGGGTGGATCGTGCGACCGAACCAATTTGCACTTTACAAATGACGATCCGAGACTTCAATGTGCTACTGATGCTGATTATATTGGTAGCCACTACGATAAGGGACATTTGGCTAATGCTGAGGATTTCGCCTTTGATTGTGCCAAGGATGAGCTTACCTTCCGATATTATAACTGTCTGCCTCAAACCGCTAACCTGAACAGGGGCATCTGGAAAAAAATGGAAACAAAGATCCGGAAATGGTCCCAGACAGATAAATTGTACATCATTTGTGGCGGATTTTTTGGAAATAAAAAGATTGGAAACATTGCTGTACCTTCTTATTGCTGGAAAGTTGTGCAATCGGTCGCAACCAAAAAAGTCCTCTTTTGCGGTTGGTTCGGCAATACTTCAAAAGCCACATTAGAGGAGATCAGCACTTCTGAATTGGAAAAAAGACTAAAGGCTTCGGTTATTTTGTTGAAATAAGAATTACTGATAGTATGCAAATTCCTTTACTTAAGATTGTGCCTTAGGCATAAAATACGGGTAGAAGTTTGAAATATAGAAAAATATTATCGTTAAGGATGGGACGAAACCTTCCATTTATTCCATTTTCTACCCACTTTTAATCCCTGACGGGATTGAAAATCTATTCACCTTGTTTCATTATTACCATCAACCCAAACTATGAAGCTTTTCCTCCCAATTCTGCTCGTTTTTCTTTCTACATGCAGATTCCAAAATACTAAAAAAGACTACACTTCACTCGTCGATCCGTTTATAGGAACCGGAGGCCATGGCCATACTTTTCCGGGGGCAACAGTTCCATTCGGGATGGTCCAGATAAGTCCTGATACCAGATGGGAAGATTGGGATGGCTCATCGGGATATCATTACTCCGATAAAACGATAATGGGATTCAGCCAGACTCATCTCAGCGGAACCGGCGCTCCCGAATATTGCGATGTATTGCTCATGCCTACTGTCGGGAAGGTTCAGATATTACCCGGAGATGAAAATGACCCAAAGTCTGGTTATCGTTCAGCCTTCAGTCATGCCAACGAAGAGGCCACACCGGGATATTACAGTGTCTTATTGGACGACGACCATGTCAAGGCTGAGCTCACTGCGACTTCCCGTTCAGGATTTCATCGTTATACCTTCCCGGCCTCCGAAAATTCGAATATCATTATTGACCTTAAGAACCGGGATCATGTTATTGAATCGACTATTGAAATAATCAGCAATACTGAGATTCAGGGTTTGCGCAGGTCGAAACGGTGGGCTGAGGATCAGTATGTCTACTTTTATGCAAAGTTTTCCAAACCTTTTAAGTCGTCGGGTATTGCTCTTGATGATAAGTTAGCAGAGGGGATAAAGAAAGCTGAGGGGACAAATATCAGGGCTTTTGTCCGGTTTCAAACAAAGGAAAATGAAGAGGTCCTCGTTAAAATTGGTATCTCTGCTGTTGACATTGCCGGTGCCAGGAAAAACCTTGAAACAGAAAACCCGGGCTGGAATTTCGACAAAACTGCCCGTGAAGCTAAGGATCTATGGAATAGTTTTTTATCCAAAATTGACATTGAAGGCGGGTCGAAAAAACAACAACGCATCTTTTATACCGGATTGTACCATACGGCAATCGCACCCAATGTATTTATGGATGTTGACAACAGATATCGTGGAGTGGATCATAAAGTACACAAGGCCGACGGATTTACGAATTACACAGTTTTCTCTTTATGGGACACTTTCAGGGCCAATATGCCGCTCTATACAATTATCGATCCGAACCGGTACCAGGAGTTCATAAAAACTTTCCTGGAGATGTACCGAATCAGCGGTGTGCTTCCCCAGTGGGAACTGGCAGGAAACAACACTGCTACAATGATCGGGTACCATACCCACTCAGTAATTCTGGACGGATATGTCAAGGGTATTCGCGGATTTGATGAAAAAATGGCCTATGAAGCGATGAAAAAGCGTGTACGGGATATCGGATACTATAAAGATCTTGGTTATATCCCCGCTGATAAAGAAGGTGGTTCGGTATCGGAAGTCATGGAATATTCCTACAATGACTGGAGTGTTTCGCAAATGGCAAAACTGCTTAATTATGAAGAAGATTTTCATGATTATATCTATCGTGCGCAGTTTTATAAAAATATGTTTGATCCCTCGACTGGTTTTATGCGCCCAAAAAACTCTGACCGGAAATGGGTTACCCCATTCGATCCGTCGGAAGGAAGTGAACATTTTGTTGAGGGGAATTCGTTCCAGTACAGCCTTTTTGCACCACACGACGTCAATGGGCTGATCGATCTGATTGGTGGTGACCAGAAATTTATCGCATGGATGGATACCCTGTTCACAAAGCAATCGAAGCATGACGAAAATGTAATTGATGCTTCAGGACTAATCGGGCAGTATGCCCACGGAAATGAGCCAAGTCACCACATGGCTTATTTGTATAATTATGCAGGGGCTCCCTGGAAAACCCAGGCCATCATCAGACAGATCCTTGACACTCTTTATGACGATCAGCCAAACGGTTTAAGCGGAAACGAAGATTGTGGACAGATGTCGGCGTGGTACATTCTGAGTTCAATGGGTTTTTACCAGGTTTGCCCCGGAACACCGGAATATGTGTTCGGGACACCAGTTTTTGATAAGGTAACTATTAACCTTGGGAATGGGAAGAAGTTTATCATCAAAGCAACAAATCCTTCACCGGAAAATAAATATATTCAGTCAGTTACCCTAAACGGTGTGCCATATTCCAAATCGTGGTTTACACATCAGGATATCGTCACAGGCTCAGAATTGGTTTTTAAAATGGGAACCACTCCGAACAAAAGTTGGGGATCGGCAAAGGAAGATCGCCCGGCCAGCGGTAAATATGAACAGGCAGTAACTCTCCCTTATGCATTTACAACTGATGAGTATTTTCAGAAGAGAGGTAAAGTGACACTTCATTGTGATGATCCGGATGCCAGAATCCATTATACAACCGATGGCAGCCGGCCAACCGACAAGTCTGCACCCTACTCAAACCCTGTTGTACTGGATAAAACCACCAATCTGAGATTTGCGGCTTTCAGGTCTGGCCTTATGCCCAGTTTACCTGTATCTGTTCAGCTTAATAAACTGGAGTTTGAGAACTGGAAAAATCACGAAGGAATTGGTCAGTTTACAAAGGGTTTAAAGTATAAATATTATCATGCACAGGTGATGGAAGTTGATGATCTGGATAAGTTAGCTCCGCTTGAAACCGGGATCATTCCTAATTTCACGATCGAAAAACGCAAACGGGAAGACTATTTTGGATATATATACTCAGGATACATCGACATTCCCAGGGATGGTATTTATACCTTTTCGATCAAAGTGAATGACCGATGCATGCTCTACTTTGACGGTCAGGAGTTTATGGGTGGGGGATTAAAAACCGTTGCGTTAAAGAAAGGTAAGTACGAAGTTCAGCAGAAGTATTTCCAGCTTGGGGCCCGGAAATTCAATATTGTAATGTGGGAAGGGCCCGGGATAGCGAAGCAGGAGATACCGGCCGGGGTGTTGTATCACCAGGATATATAAAAAAAATAAGGTAAATAAGGTTTGGCGTGGCGGGTTTTCAACGGATGCGACTAAGGTTAAAAAGAAGGAAAATAAGGTTTTTGATTTTGGACATTATTTTTTTGGAAGAACCTTTGTAGGTTAAACATAAGGGGTTTGGATTTTTAATTCTTTAAAACCCAATTCCCGATTAACTGTATTTCATTTTTTTGGTTTGCCGGAACATCAATATACGCTGATGGGTTCTGTGGGATCCGGCATCCTGAGATTGAAACCTGTTTGGCATCCTTAAAGTGTAATAACGCAGGGGCACCTTCATGCCATTGAGCTTCAACTCCGGTAATTTTTAGCTGAGTAACATCTTCAAAAATAAAGGCGTGTCTTTTTTCCGGCCGATCAAGCGACAGGTCGATCTCCTCAAGTTTAAGGTTTTTCACATGCCTGACGTAAAATCCCCATGAAGGAATAGCTCCAAACATATCAGAATCGGGGTACTCTTTAATCAACTCGGGAACACTTTCAAGTTTAGAATCAAATGAACCTCCGCCAGTATAAGCAATTTTGATGTTATTTATTGAAACATTCTCTATCGGATAACCCGGAATTCCAGCAATAATTGATGCCTGTGTTGCACCTGTGGCCGTAATATTGCTGATAATCACATTTCTCAAATAACCGGGAGTTGGTGTAACCATATCACGTCCCCGGTTTCCCAGACGAAGAAAGATAGGAGAAATGATATTGGCCATGGCTATATTTGTAATTGTAACCCCTTCAATTTCTGATCCGTCCACAGACTCAAGGGCAATTCCCGAATCAGCAGGTTTCCCAACTTTCCGGGCGATTACAGTACAATTGGAAACTGTTACGTTTTTGAATCCTCCGCCCGACTCAGTTCCAAATTTAAAGGCATTGCAGTTTGATCCTAAAATACAATTGGTTACGGTCATATTCTCGACAGATCGCAATGATCCCAGCGAAAAGCTTGCCTTTGGAACAATGGCATCATCGAAAGTATCGATATAACAGTCGGAGATTCTGATATTTTTACATCCATCCGGGTCTATCCCGTCGCTGAAGCCATTCAGAATGGTTACCCCCGAAATTGTAACGAAATCGGTTCCGAGTAAACTGATGTTGTAGTTTGGTGCATTTTTTAAAGAAATATCTTTGATGCATACCTGGTTGCAGCGCTTTAACGCAATTGGTTTAGGTCCGCCTCTTTTTGTTCTGTTCCCGTTGATAATGCCGGTTCCAATGATTGCAATATGTTCAAGGTCTTCACCCAGGATAAGCGAATAATGGAAAAAACTCGTCTCCTTATCCCCTGCACTCTTAAAATCAAGTTTTTCGTAGGTATCAAAGTCTTCGTTCTCTTTACTCATACGAATTTCAGAGCCGTGAGCAAGGAATAAAGCAATATTGCTTTTTAAATGGATTGTACCACAAAGGTATATGCCGGGAGGAAAATAAACAGTTCCTCCACCGTGTGCGAAACATGAATCAATCGCAGTCTGAATAGAATGGGTATCCTTGACAAGTCCGTCAGCCTTGGCTCCAAAATTTTTAACACTATAATAATCATGTAATTGAGTGTCTGGCCAATTTTTGCCTGCATAAACAAGATTGCCCGAAATCATTATAACGATTAGAATTAGAATCAAGGGAATGGCTCTTTTCATTTTTGTAAGTGGTTATTTATAATTATATTTTGATTTTGCTTCCAAAATTACACAATGTATTCTAAGTTGAATCAGGGAATTAACACAATTAGTCTAAAGACCGGAAATTTGGTAAATGGTAATATTTAATGTGCTTTTCTTAATATTATGGAAGTTATTTATAAAAAGCTGATGTATTTTTGGGTTTAGTTTCT
>CAIOOC010000450.1 GCA_903859795.1 uncultured Bacteroidia bacterium | reverse complement strand
GCATTTCTGAGTAGTATTGAGAACTTGTATATTCGAAGTTCCTATGTGGATCACTCGATTTCTTCACTGAATTATTCGTATACCTATAGTACCCAGACCCAGAAGAAATCAGATTATCTGGTGATTAAATCAAACATTGAGACCGCGGGAAATCTTCTGTTTTTATTCAGCCACACGCTAAACAGACCCAAATATACCTCAGCAGACGGAAGTCTCAATCAATATTATTTTCTAAAAACCCCTTTTGCCCAATATCTGAAATTTGATTTTGAATACCGCAAGGGATGGATGGACGGGAAAGCCAACGGATTGGCTATCCGTGGCTATGGGGGTGTGGCTTTCTCCTACGGCAATTCGGATCAGATGCCATTTGAAAGGAAATTTTTCTCAGGGGGCGCCAATGGGATTAGGGCATGGCCAATTCGTACCCTTGGTCCCGGATCCTATTTATCTAATCCTACAGAATTTCCCAATCAGTCGGGTGATATTAAACTGGAGGCCAATACAGAGTATCGTTTCAAATTGATCGGATCGCTGGAGGGCGCCATGTTTTTGGACTTGGGGAACATCTGGTCGCTCGTGGATAACCGTCCGGGAACCGAATTTAAACTGAACAGCTTTTACAAAGAGATAGCTGTAGGTTCTGGTCTGGGCTTGCGCTACGACTTTACCTATATCATCTTCCGGCTCGACCTTGGGTTTAAGATGCATGATCCCTCTTTGCAGGAAGGCTCCAGATGGATCTCACCAGGCGATTATCTTAAGAAAGGAAATACAAACCTCGTTTTTGCAATAGGTTATCCCTTCTAAATTCGTTTTTCTCCTCAAAATAGGTTAACTTTTGTTTGAAAAATTCAATCGTCATGAATTTCAAACAACTTCGCGAGTTTTTTATCTTTACGCGTAAAGAGCGCAATGGCCTGTTGGTGCTTGTTTTTATTCTTTTTATTACAATTTGTCTGGACGTCTCACTTCCGTATATTCTTCCTGTCAAGGAATATGATGTTTCAAAATGGAAGGAAGAGACTGCCAAATTCTATGCAGCATCACCCCCCAAGGCAGATACATCCAGGCAAGATCAGATAAAGGAAGACTTCAAGGGTGAGATCGATCCAAACAAGGCAAGACAGGTGGATTTGGAAAAGATGGGTGTTCCCGCAGGTATTACAGCAAACTGGATTAAATATCTGCAAAAGGGTGGAAGGTTTAAAAAGAAAAAGGAGGTTCTGAAATTGTATGGAATGACTACGGAACTTTACAGGCGACTGGAAAAATTTCTGGTTTTACCTGAAAATGATGTTGTCCTGAGAACGAAAACTGAACCGCCCGAAACTAGCCCAAAAAGGGTCTCCGTCTTTGTAAGAAGAGACACCATGCCAGGTAAACGTTATCCGGTAAAGAAACAATATTCGGTAGTTGCGCTCAACGAGGCAGATTCGGCGCAGCTAGAGGCGCTTCCGGGCATAGGATCAGTACTTGCTTCGAGAATTATTAAATACAGGAAGTTGCTGGGAGGCTTTTACGAAGTGGAACAATTGAAGGAAATCTATGGCATGACGGAAGAATTATGGATGAGGTGTTCTCCATGGCT
>CAIOOC010000449.1 GCA_903859795.1 uncultured Bacteroidia bacterium | reverse complement strand
CTTTTTTACAAGGAATAGATTGGTTTACCGGTGAAATTTCTCCCCAATAAATTTTAACCCGTCGTATAAACCTGTGCGCCAGTAGGACCATGAATGACTGCCATCCCGGACTCTGTATTCATGGGAGATATTCAGATCGCGCATCCCAATGTGCAGCAACGAATTACCTGTATAGAGAAAATCATCGTCGCCGCAGTCGATATAAAACCGTATTCCTTTGAGCTTGTCTGCAGGAACGTTATGGATTAAATGAAGCGGACTATGGTCTTTCCAGGCCTGAGTTAATCTGGCATCGCCTTTGAGGTTTTCACCGAAAATATTCTTAAAGAAATTTGTATATTCTCCGTCTGGTTGTCGGGTTATTTCTTCGTCGGAAAAAGTCCCGCTGCTAAGCGCAACGCAGGATGAAAAGAGGTCAGGATTCCGCATAGAAAGCATTAACGCGCCATATCCGCCCATCGATAACCCGGCAATTGCCCTGAACTCCTTTTTGGGTCTGATCCTGTATTCCTTTTCAACATATGGGATGAGTTCATTAATAAACATATCTTCCCATTTATCCTTTCCATCAGCACTATTACAATACCAGGTAACTTTTCCATCCGGAATGATCAGAATGCATGCAGGAAATGCTCCATCCGCAATTCCCCTATCGGCAATTGCGGCCGCTTCGCCAAACTGAATCCAACCGGTTTCATCATCCGAAAAGCCGTGCAACAGGTAAACTACGGGGTAGTTCCGGTGTGAGAATTCATAGTCAGCTGGAAGGTAAACTGAGTACTTTACAGGATAGTTTACAATACTGCTTTTAAAGATTAAACTTTCAATGACTTTCCCTTTTTGAGCAAATGATGGGGCCAACATGGCCAGAAAAATGCAGATGACAATGAATGACTTCATAATGAAAAATTTAAATACAAAAATTAAAATGCAAAGTGCTGGTGGGAGTTATGCGACATTCCGGGATTAACCGTAATTTGCCTTTTGCCTTTTGCACTTTGCATTTTTAATTAATTCATTTCAGGCTGAATAACCTGATTGTCAAGGTTAAACCATAGGATATTTCTTAAGTATTTCATTTGATTTCATCAAGATATCGACATATTGAGCTCTTTTATAAGCATATGGATCTTTTGAATTTATCATTGACAGGTTTCCTTTAAAATCATTGATAGTTTTATATCCCCGAACATCCATCCATTCTTCCAGCATGTCGATCATGCTAGTGATATGGCTTGCTTTATTCCGATAGATTGCACTGACGACCTGGACGGCACTTGCTCCGGCCAACAGCATCTTAATCATGTCACTTCCATCAGAGATTCCCCTGCTGGAACAAATGTCTGCCGAAATATTTCCGTAAAGTAAACCGGTAAACCTAAGGCTTAACTGATAATCTTTTGGATGAGTTAAGTCGAAAGGAAAGAAGAATTCCTCAGTTTCAATATTGATTTCAGGCTGAAAGAACCGGTTAAATAAAACAACGCCACTGGCTCCAGCCTGATCCATCTTACTTATAAGATTAATAGGGTTTGCATAAAACGGACTGAGTTTTACGCTGATTGGAACTTTGATTGCACTTTTTAATTTTGCGAGAATCTTTAGTTGCTTCTCTTCGATTTCAGAACCGGATATATCGCCATCCATCGGGACATCGTAAAAGTTGAGTTCCAATCCGGCAATACCAGTCTTTTCAAGAGCCAGTGCATATTCTTCCCACGATTCATCATAGGTGGCATTCAGGCTGGCAAATACCGGAATAGAAACTTTTGAAATAAGTTTCTCAAGTTTGAATAAGTGTTCTTTCGCGCCTCCATGCTTTACCTGGGGAAATAAATTCTGCATCTCGGCATTGCGCTCATTATATTCTCCCAGCTGATCCTGAAGTTGTATCTGTTCAAGGTGAATCTGCTCTTCAAATAGAGACCTGTAAACAATTGCAGCTACTCCTGCCCGTTCAATTTTCTGAATTACAATTGGATCTTCAACCAAACTTGAAGCTCCCAAAATGATGGGATTCTTCAGCTCAACTCCCATATAAGTAGTTCTTAAATCTGCCATGATATTAAAATTTTTATGGTTTTATGAATTTAATAAAAGCAACACAATAAGCAATAACAAGATAACTCAGTATAATTGGGTTCCCATAATTATAACGGCTCCTGTTGCGAAATTAATCTTTTAATTTGAAATAGAGTATTTTTTATTTAATCAGATTTCGACGATCTTTGTGCGGAAGAATGTGAATCAACAAGTAAGGTAGATTCAATTTTTATGTTCAAAATCATCACGAATTAATGATCGAAAGAAAGCTTCTCTTTGTTTGTCTCGGAAATATATGTCGGTCACCTGCTGCAGAGGCTGTAATGGCTGAAAAGTTATTAAGGGCAGGAATGGGTACCAGAATAAAATGTGATTCAGCCGGAATCATAGGTTACCACTCAGGCGAAAAGGCCGACGTTAGGATGCGCAAGCATGCACTTCAACGGGGGTATAAGCTTACAAGCCTCTCACGGAAAGTGAAGTCAGATGTTGATTTTGATCACTTTGACATGATTATCGGAATGGACGAACAGAACATTAAAGATCTCAATTTACTTGTCCGCTCGTCGGCAGATCTGAAGAAAATATTCCGGATGACCGATTTTTCGTCCCAGACATCTTACGATCATATTCCCGACCCATATTACGGCGGATCTGATGGGTTTGAATTGGTTCTTGATCTGTTGGAAGATGCCTGTGACGGACTACTTGAATATCTGAGAAATAAGGGGAATTAGTAGAAATGCATTGAAATTCATTGAATTGAGGATTGATATTTTGATCGGATAAAATTAAATGAAAATGAAACGAATAGCGGCAATACTGGTTTTGATATTCTGTCTGGCAGGATGTAGTGTACAACATAAACTATTACGGGATTATAAGGGTAAAACGAAGGCAGATCTCGTGCTTGGTATGGGTAAACCTTTGCGCATTGAGACGGGTGAAATGGGACATACAATTCATATTTATGTCAGGAATAAACTACTGAAGGCTGCCCCGATCAATACAGGACAATTTCAGTATGATAAGTTTGAAAGTCCCAAAACTGTTAAGAAAGAGACGTATATGTTCTTTCTTAATTCATCGGGTATAATTGAAGATGTGAAATATGAATTAAGTTATTCACGCTGATTATTGATTTCTTAAATATTCCAATTACTGATTATCTAAGCAGATTTTTTTTATATCTTTGCAACCGCTTAAGGCATTTTGCCCAGATGGTGAAATTGGTAGACACGCCAGCTTGAGGGGCTGGTTCCGGTTACGGTGTGCAAGTTCGAGTCTTGTTCTGGGCACCAAAATAAACCCGCTGATTTTCAGCGGGTTTTGTTTTTATGGTGATTGAATCCTCAACCGATTAAAATTAGTTTTCGATCCGTATGGATACTACAAACGATCGATTTTTGCTCTTGTTTCTACGTAGCAGAGCAATGACCTGATGTAGCGAAACATTTGATCAACGTTGTAAGATATTTTCACTTCGTAGCAGTAAAATGGTGCAACGTAGCGGACCCGTTGCGTGTCGTTTTTTGATATTGTCAGTTCGTAGTAATGCGATGTATCTTCGTAGTAATGCGATGTATCTTCGTAGTAATGCGATGTATCTTCGTAGTAATGCGATGTATCTTCGTAGTAATGCGATGTATCTTCGTAGTAATGCGAT
>CAIOOC010000448.1 GCA_903859795.1 uncultured Bacteroidia bacterium | reverse complement strand
CTGGATACGCTTGTGGCCGACAGAGATCCCATCGCATAATTGCCTCCATTTTCCATCTATTAAAGCTTCAACAATATAGCTTCTGATTCGCTCGCCTTTGGCGATCTCTTCCCGAATTTCTACCTGGTTTATATCTTGCGCTTTGGTGAGTTTTATAGTAACGGAGTTCCCTTTACCACTTGCTGACCCAACTTCTGCTTTTAGTCGTTCTTTTAGTTTGTTGCCAAAATCTTCGAAAATCCTGACATTACTTTCCGGGAAACTACCTGTTGAATCAATTGCCATTCCAATGATAAAATTGGCATTCCGACCGGTAGAGCTATAATAATGGTCCATCAGCTCACCTGACGAATAAGGGGGATGTTTTTCTTCATAATCCTTAGCAGTATACCAACCCCACCCCGAATTTTTCCTGTTCGCCATATCTGCTTCTGCGGGAACCCAATATTTTCCATCAGGATTTCCGCCCCCGTTTTTGGGGATAGATATCAGATTTCCGTCAGGTGAGACAGCCTGGTCCGCCGTGCTCCAATTAGGGTAAGCGCCGGCGCCATCCTCGTTCCCTGACCATCTTATGTTATTTTCATATTCAACAGGACCCTGAAAAGTGATCGCTTCAGGTTGGTATTTTTTCAGAAGTTCTGTTATTTTTATTGCTACTTCAGGTTTTTTATCTTCCACTACGCCGCCATCAAACCAAACTTCAAAAAGCTTGCCATAATTACTCCAAAGCTCCGTAATCTGCTGGTATTCAACCTTAACATAGCTTTCCCACTCCTCCTTTGATGGTTTGCTATTACGCCGCAGGTACGTATGGGAATAATTTCCGACGTTGTAGTAGAAACCCGGTTTAATCCCATATTTTCTGCACGAATTTACAAATTCAAGAGCGACATCTCCCTTCCCACCCTTGTAAGGTGTATTTCCTATATGGCAATCATACCCAGGAACCTTTGTTGGCCATAAACAAAATCCTGGTCCATTGATGATTGTTAGTACTGCATATTTAGCGCCGGCGCTCTTTGCCGCTTTTATCCATTGGTCTGTTTTCAATTTTGAAGGATTAAAAGCCGATATAGGCTTGGCAGGTTCATCTTCAGCTGTATAAACAGTCAAACCATAGTGAATAAGTACTCCAATCTCGGCATCTGCCCACTTCAATTGCGAGGGCGACGGCAAAACAGCCGGTTTTTGCCCGTATAAATCAATCATCAAGATTGTTAACATCCAAGCTACACAATATAATTTTTTCATGTTTTGTCCTCCAAAAAATAGTTAGTTCGTATTCTTAATAATTAAAAACTGCAAATTTTCTGATAATTGGTTCTCCTTCAGATTTTGTAATTGTCAACCTTACTTCAGAGACTTTTACTTTATCAAATAACTGGATTCGCTTGTGACTGACAGAGGTACCATCGCAAAGCAGTTTCCAGTTTCCGTCTGTTAATGATTCAACAATATAGCTTCTGATCCGTTCTCCTTTTGTGATATCCTCACCTATTTCAATCTGATTAATATCTTGTGGCTTTGGAAGTTTTATTGTAACAGAGTTCCCTTTACCGCTTACTGATCCAACTACAGATCGGAGGCGTTGTTTTAGCTTGTTGCCAAATTCTTCGAAAATGCGGGCATTGCTTTCCGGGAAACTGCCAGAAGAATCAATAGCCATTCCAATCATCAGATTGGCATTTCGACCAGTGGAATTATAATAATGGTCAAGAAGTTCATCTGACGAATAAGGGGGGTGCTTTTCATCATAATCTTTAGCTGCATACCAACCCCATCCCGAATTTTTCCTGTTCGCCATATCTGCTTCAGCGGGAACCCAATATTTTCCATCCGGATTTCCACCTCCGTTTTTGGGGATGGATATCAGATTCCCATCGGGCGAGGTACCCTGATCCGCCCTGCTCCAATTAGGGTATGCACCACGGCCATCCTCGTTACCTGACCATCTGATGTTATTTTCATAGTCAACAGGACCCTGAAACGTGATCGCTTCAGGTTGGTATTTTTTCAGAAGTTCTGATACTTTTACTGCTACTTCAGCTTTTTTATCTTCAACCACTCCACCATCAAACCAAATTTCAAATAACTTCCCGTAATTATTCCAAAGCTCTGTAAGATGCTTATATTCAACCTGATTATATTTCTCAAGTTCCTCTTTTGTTGGTATATTCTT
>CAIOOC010000447.1 GCA_903859795.1 uncultured Bacteroidia bacterium | reverse complement strand
CATCATCACGCTACCATCGGTTACGGGTAACTTGCTAATGTATTCGTTAATGCTCCATGTGCCGGCAATCATACATACGCTGTTTTCGTTTGCTGCATCTACAGCTATTGCACAGGCATCGATGTCGAACATACCACCTGCTACCGGAGTTCCTGCTTTAAGTCCAGTAAATGAAGCAACCTCTTCAGTAATGTATCCGCAAATATCGGTCGAGTTTTTTATGGGGGGAAGCATCTCCTTTACAAACCTAAGGTCAAAGAGATCCAGTAGTTTTTCGTCATACTGCTTCGTGTATAGGTTAAGGAGGTTGGCACCTGAGTAATCGGTAATCTCAGCAAATGCCTCCCCGGTGAGACGAAAGCGGACATAGTCCTTACACTCAAATACCCATTGAATATTTTTTATTGATTCCGGTTCATGGTCCCTAAGCCAGGCTAACAGTGATACTGGCTGGCACGCCATGATTTGTTGGCAGGAAATATCGAAAACTTTTTTGGCCGTGCCGTCTTCCTCCCATTTAATTGGATACTCCCATGCACGATTATCTGTTGAAATTATTCCATTACGTACAGGCTTTTGGTCCTTGCCCCAAAGGTAGAGCCCTTTGCCATGACCGCAGCAGGCTATTCCTGCAATTTTCTCAGGGTTGATCTTAGTTATTGAAAGTAAATCTTGTATCACTGTGCAGTTTGCCTGCCACATCACTTCCATGTCCCGTTCGGTGAAGCCGGGTTTGGGTGTAACCATTTTTGTTTCGACAGAGCAAACGCCCACCTCATGGCCTTTTGAGGTGTAAAGAGCCGCTTTGGTCATTGTGCCTCCATTGTCAATACCAAGATAGTAGTTCATAAAAATTTGTTAACCATTTTGTTTTCAATAGATACCATCGCCTGCGAGTATTGTTCGCCGATAAACTTCATTGCATTTTGAATAGCTGAAAGGTTGTCTATTTCAGGGTCATTCCACATCTCCATCAGATAGGGTCCTGTGTAACCTAATTGCTCCAATTTTCTAAAACATTTTACAAAGTCCACACAACCCGTACCAAAGGGAACGCTCTTAAACTGTCCCGGGAATGATGGAGTAACTGCTTTAGTTTCCTTAATGTGTATCGCCACAATACTAGATATCCCTTTTTCAAGTTCAGCCTCCACATCGTTACCCCAGGCAGTAAGATTCCCCAAATCCGGATAAACCTTATACCAGGGCGACTTGATTTGTTCCTCGTACAAGAGGTGTCTGGTTATGGAGTTCATAAATGGTGTGTCCATAATTTCCATACCAAGCATAATCTGATACTTTTCCGCAAGTTTAGCCGACCAACGCATTCCATTCATAAAAGCCCCCTCGGTTTCCTTTGTTGAGGACTCGTAATATACATCGTATCCGGCAAGCTGGATAACCCGTATACCTAAGTCCTGAGCAAAGACAACAGCTCTTTCCATCAGGTCATAGGCTTTTGCCTGCGATCTAGGGTCGGAACTACCAAAAGGGAACCGGCGGTGGGTGCTCAGGCACATTGATCGAAGGGGCATCTCAAGATCCCTGCAAAGCATTAGCAACTTCACACGCGTGGCTTTATCCCAAAACAAGCGTTCTATGCGTTCATCTGTCTCATCAATTGAGATCTCAACGTAATCGAAGCCTAACTCTTTTGCAGTTTTGAGTCTTTGCTCCCATTCCCATTCCGGGGGAAGAGCTTTCTCATATAATCCTAACAGGTGTCCGTAAAGCATTTCTTTTCGTTTAATACTCGTTCAGCTAACACAGCCTTACTTTTCGGGGTTTTTAGTGTTAATTAAAAGCTATGAAATTTCCAATTTGATTTTATATTGAATTGTCATTTTGAAGTTATCCCTTTCGCCAGCAGTAGCCAGGAACGATATTGGTTACCTGTTTGTCCCGCACTCGAGAAATCGCAAACATTAATTTTTGCTCCATCCTTATCTTTCAGTACACCGTAAATCCATGGTTCAATTGGGCCGTTGAACTTCTTCCGTTCAAATACAATTGATGATGCATCCAGCTCAGGTATTTGCATTGGATCGAAATCGTTGAATCTTGCGTCGTAGGTGCAAAGGATAGGTCCCCTGAATACCGATACTTTCCCTTTGCACTCCTTATCGCCATACCAAAGCCGTAACTTGAAGTCGAGCGCCAGTTCAATTTTGTCGCCGGATTTCCAAGCTCTTTCGATTGCCAGATAGGTTCCAGCACCAGCCTTTTCTGCAATAGTTTTCCCGTTGATTCTTATACCTGTGTTTGTTGACCAGAATGGAATACGAAGTTTTAGTGTAAATGTTTCAGGATGTGTTAGAGTTAAGGCCAGTTTTACCAGACCTTCGGCAGGATATTCGGTTTCCTCAGTGATTGACATTTGATTGTCAGATGGAAGCTGCATAGTCATCTTCCCAGGACCATAGAAGTTCACGACAGGTCCATCCCCAGACTGCATCAGTGCCCATTGTGCTATTATGCCAAGGGGTCGATAGGCATTCACAGCGCAGCAGTTCAGATCGGGACCGGCCATTGGCGATTGCCAGGGAAGTTCGACGCCAAAGAGCCGGGTTCCATCCATTGGTGTGTTGTATGCGCATGTCCTGCCACTGTACGGAATCGCGCCTAATGCGCTGTTGAAAGTGCTCCATTCGATCTCGTCGGCTATTTTTGAGTTGCCGGTTATCTGAAGAAGATCAGCAGAAAATGCCGTCCAGGCAACAGTGCAACAGGTTTCGATGGCACCTGGATGGTAAGGAGAACCGGTAAATCCCTCTCCTGCCGTGATTCCTCCTGTGTTGTGCCTGTCACCATCGACACCATAATGCCAGATTTTCTCCATCGCTGTCTGATATTTTGCATCTCCGGTTAACCCATATAGCTCTCCCAGTGCCTGCCAGTCATGAATTGCTTCCCAACGGTGCAGTGGAAATTCGATGATCGATTTTCCATCCAGCACAGAATTCAGATACTTTCCAGCTCTAGGTTCATTCCAGGCTTCATTCACGATATAGTTCGCCAAATCCCTATACCTTGAAACCCCCGTTTTCTTATAAAGTAACAGAAGCCCATGACAAACGGCCATATTCATTTGTCCTCCCAAACTATCATTTGTAAGGGAGGGTCCACCATGCCCGAAGGTTTCAAACAATAAATCACCTATTCTTTCACAAGCTTTCAGTGCTGGTTTATACTGTGTATCTTCATAATAGAGCATCAGACCCAACATGCAGTGGTAATGTCCCCAAACATCCCAAGTATTTTTAGCTGTCAGGTGCATATCTTTTGGAAAGGGGCCCAAATATCCGTCAACATCCTGACATTTAATCATGTCACGAACAAATGTATCGATGGTCTGTTTCAAAGCCGGGTCATGAGTCAACCTCCAGACCAATTGAGCTCCTGTCAAATATTTTCCTGCAAATTCGCCTGACCATGGCATCAGATTGCGTGGAGGCAGCCTGTCGCGGTCGCGTAAAATCTGAAGCATGGCAGGACTTGATTCAGGCGTCTCCAGAAAATAACGTTGAATTGACCTGTCGATTCGTTTACGAAGATACCCATCCAGCGCAAAAGAGACTTTCGTTGGCCGACTGAGTGTTACCGGGACTTTCATTTTTGGAATGACTGGTGTGGCCGTATCACTCCAACTGTAAAAAGATAAACTCCATATTTCTCCTGCTTCCTTCTTATTTTCTCCGGCACTATTTTTATCTGATGCAGTCACCGTCCACCAGATCTGCTTTCCCGAATATGCATCTTTGGAAAGCTGAACCATTCTGGCTGTATCTGCATCCAGGGTGTTCAATACTTCAGTCCCTGCTTCATTTTTAAAAATCGTCACCCGATAATTTTTGGCTCCCTGCGAAACTTCCCAACGCAATATCAACGGCACACGTTTAATCCAGACCAGACCATTGTTGGGGGAAAGCAGATGAAACACCCCCGGAACACTTATCATTTTACTTTCAACCTTTTCCTGCGCAATTATCTTATCAATAAAGTAAAGATTGATGATCAATAAAATT
>CAIOOC010000446.1 GCA_903859795.1 uncultured Bacteroidia bacterium | reverse complement strand
ATCTTAGGTTTTTCAGCTGGAGCAATCATTGGAGTAGCCTTTTTTGACCTTATCCCTGAAGCTATAACTTTAGGAAGTGCAAAATACAGTGTTCCATTTATTACTTCGATTACAGCCTTAGGTTTTATAATATACATGATTTTAGAAAGATTTATTTTTTTTCATTCCCATGGTGTGCACGAAGGAAATTGTGAAAAAACTTTAAACAAAACTCCGAGTAATGAAACAGGTATTCTCGGGGCAGGAAGCCTCTCTGTTCATAGTTTCCTAGATGGAATAGCAATTGGTCTTGCCTTTCAAGTTTCCATTTCCATAGGAACAATCGTCGCTATCGCAGTCTTGGTACATGATTTCTCAGATGGAATAAATACCGTAAATATGATTTTGAAAAATTTTGGCACAAGTAAAACTGCCTTTAAGTGGCTTTCGGTTGATGCTGTAGCACCAGTACTTGGAATAATAGCCACCCTTTTCTTTTCAATCCCTGAATATGTTTTAGGTGTGATTTTAGCTCTTTTTGCTGGCTTTTTCTTATACATAGGAGCCTCCGATCTTTTACCAGAAAGTCATCATGGACATCCAACAGTTTGGACAACCCTAGCTACTATTTTAGGCATTTTGGTTCTTTTTACTGCAGTTAAATTAGCTGGAGTATAAACATTAAAAAACCGGGCACTACCCGGTTTTTTAATTAATATTTCTATAAATTAATAGTTCCAGGGTTTCCAAGACCAATCAACTCCTGGATTTTCAGAACCACGATCTTCGAAATGTAAATGTGGACCAGTAGAATGTCCAGTAGAACCGACATATCCTATAACCTCTCCTTGTGAAACCTGTTCCCCAGAATGAGTTGCGATTTTGGACTGATGAGCATAACGCGTCTCGGTACCGTTTGGATGTTTTATAATTACTAAATTACCATAGCCTCCATTTGAACCCGTTCTAGCAAAAACAACAGTACCAGAAGCAGCGGCGTGAATAGGAGTTCCGATTGGTGCTCCAATATCAATAGCATAATGGTCATGTAAGCCTTGAGTCTTATGACAACGGCCTGACTTATAACATTCATCAGATAATGGATTTATAAAATAATCAGCAATACTCTTGAAAACAGGATTATCTTTAAATATATTCTGGTTTTTATTACTATTGGTGCTTTTTGATTTTGAAGTAGTTTTATCAGTAATATACATTTCAGCATTCGGAACAATGATTTTATCACCGACAGCAAGAGGGGAATCTTGTGTAATGCCGTTATATTGAGCGATATCTCCAACATCGGCACTGTAAAGCTTGGCTATACCCTTTAGGGTTTCACCCTTCTTAATCGTGTGCTCAATACCTGAAATAGGCAAAATAACAAGGGTATCGCCCTCTTTTAATTTATCTCCCTTCTTTAGGTCATTCGCCCAATAAATAGTATTAACAGAAACACCAAACATGTCTGCTATTTGAGTAATTGAATCTCCGGCTCTTATAACATATATGCTAGTTTGATCTGATGTTGAATCATCAGAAGTTGTACCATCAACTCCAATATGATTAACTGCTGGAATAAAAGCATCTCCGGAGGCGATGTTTATCGTTACATCTGAATTCAGACTGGCATCGTCTGAGGTATTATTGTCTTTACTAGTATCATCTTGAGATGTTTGAGTAGAAGAAACAACCTGAAGTGCTAAATCTGAATTTTGAGAATTTTTATCAACATCACTAACTGAATCATCAGTCGGAACATCAGCTGAGACATCAACTCCAAAGAGAGAAGTCCAAAAACTGGCTTTTGCTTGTGAGGGCGCGAAAAACAGCCCAAATAATAAGAAAAAGGCTAAAGCGCAACTGAATATTTTTTGTAAGTTTCTCATAGTATACTGTTTTTCTGAACTTTCAGCCGAGTCCTCTGTGATTCCTAT
>CAIOOC010000445.1 GCA_903859795.1 uncultured Bacteroidia bacterium | reverse complement strand
TTGGATACTCATAAACAATCATCGATCCAATCATCTTGCCATTATCATCAAGAATGGCACCACCCAAATGAAATTCACCGGTTTTTTTGAGAGCATCGACATTTGCCAGGTGATTTTCCCTTACTTTCATCCTTCTGTTCAGAGCTTCAGCATCATTACCATCATAAGCAATAAGTAAAAATTCCATAAACTGAATTTTTAATAAAAAGGTTCAAAATCAATAAAAGCGTTCAAATTTATTCATTTTCCCGAAGTTAACCTCCCTTAATTTTGTCGCTATCATTGATTATATTTGTTCTGTTTGGGAAACAGGCTTTTAGTGAAGTTTAATAGATTCATTTTCAGAATATTATGTGGGATTTTAAAAAAATAGTCAATCCCCGGAAGATATTGGATGATCTCAGGAGAAAAGATCATACTCCTGCTTTCGGGGCTCTCGATATTTTAAAATATATAGGTCCCGGCCTGCTTGTCACCGTTGGTTTTATTGACCCGGGAAACTGGGCTGCCAATATTGCCACAGGTTCAGGCTATGGTTATACTCTGCTCTGGGTTGTTACACTGTCGACTGTTATGCTGATTATTCTGCAACATAATGTTGCCCACCTTGGTATTGCAACCGGCCTTTGCCTCGCGGAAGCTGCCACCATATACATTAATCCTAAAATAGCCAGGTCGGTTTTGATATTTGCAGTATTTGCTTCGGTTTCCACATCGCTTGCCGAAATTCTGGGTGCATCAATTGCGCTTAATATGCTTTTTGATATTCCTGTCAAGGCCGGGGCAATATTAGTAACTGTTTTTGTGATGATTATGCTCCTGACCAATTCATACAGCAAAATAGAAAAGTGGATAATTGGCTTCGTCTCAATAATAGGGATATCGTTTCTTTACGAAATGTTTTTAGTTAAGGTAGACTGGATGGCTGCTGGCATTGCAACAATAAAACCCTCTATTCCCCAGGGTTCAATGCTGGTCATGATGAGTGTCCTTGGAGCTGTAGTGATGCCTCATAACCTGTTTCTTCATTCTGAAATCATTCAGAGCCGCCAATGGAACCTTCAGGATGAGGAGATTATAAAAAAGCAGTTGAAATTTGAGTTCGCTGATACTCTCTTTTCAATGGTAGTTGGCTGGGCAATTAACTGCGCAATAATCATACTTGCTGCTGCTACTTTCTTTAAAAACAATATCATGGTAACTGAACTGCCACAGGCAGAGAAGCTTCTTCAGCCTCTCCTTGGAGCAAATGCTGCCGCAATATTTGGTGTTGCACTTCTCCTTGCCGGAATTGCCTCGGCAATAACATCAGGAATGGCAGGCGGATCAATCCTTTCGGGAATGTACAGCGAGCCTTATGATATTAAAGACAACCACTCGAGAACAGGTATTCTCATATCACTTCTGGGCGCACTGATTGTGATTTTTTTTGTTGGTGATTTTTTTAAATGCCTGATCCTCTCGCAGGTATTTCTCAGCATTCAGCTTCCCTTTACCATTGCCATTCAAATCTGGCTCACATCATCAAAAAAGGTGATGGG
>CAIOOC010000444.1 GCA_903859795.1 uncultured Bacteroidia bacterium | reverse complement strand
GAGCAATACAATTGTCTATTTCCCGCACTATTCTGTTTATCTTTAATTTTGCCCCATGCGAATCATCCTCAGCACCAAGCAATGATTTTGCAAATTTCAGATCTTCAGTTTGCCTGATAAGCTCCTCATTTTTCAAATTAAGCAACCTGATCTGCTCCTTCATTTGCGAATTTTCTTCACTCAAGAGAAGTTTCTCTTTCTTCAAACGCAAATAAAGACTGATCAGTTTATCAAGCTTACCTTTAAACTCCCCTAGTAAAGTAGTTTCTCGCTCTGTCATACCTTTCGTTTACAGTTACAAAGTTAATATTTAAATTATATTTCAAACCCTCCGGATTGATTTAATTGTAACTTAATCCATTTAAAACTTTACTATTTTTGCCAATTCTGTGAAAATTGCCCGATAATGCGTATCACTTTATCAATATTACTTCTGATTGTATGTTTCCTTAATGAATCCTTTTCTCAAACGAAACCTGAGAATTCATCTACGATGGCACCCATTAAACCTCCATTCTTTTTTGCGGGAGATTTCGGTGAACTGCGCCCATCACATTTCCATTCAGGGCTCGACTTCCGGACTATGGGTCAAACAGGAGTACCCGTATTTGCTGTGAAAGATGGCTATATCTCAAGAATTGGGGTCTCACCTACAGGCTATGGGAACGCATTATACATGAACCATCCCGACGGTACAACCTCAGTTTATGGTCACCTTCTAAGGTTTTATCCAGCAATTCAGGAGTATCTCAAAAAAAAGCAATACGACCACGAAAGTTTTCAAATAAATCTGACCCTTTCACCTGATGAGTTTTATTTTAAAAAAGGGGAGATTATTGCCTGGTCGGGGAATTCCGGAAGTTCCGGAGGACCTCATCTCCATTTCGAAATCCGGGATACAAAGTCAGAAAGAGCTTACAATCCGCTTTTTTACCATTTAGGAATCAAGGATAACAGTCCGCCTAAGATTATCGCCCTAAATGTCTATCCATTAAGCGAAACCACCTTAATTGGGAAGGATAGGATTAAAAAGAGATTTGAGGCTGTACCTGTAAAAGGAGGTTATCGTCTCAAAAATAACAGTCCCATCGAACTGAATGGAAAAATAGGTTTTGGAATTCAGGCTGAAGATTTTTTCAATGGTACCGGTCTGAAATGCGGCATTTACTCAGCCACACTATTCTGTGACAAAAAGGAAGTCTTTGGTTTTAGGATGGACAACTTCTCGTTTGCCGATGCCCGGTACGCTAATACGCAGGGTGATTATGAAGAACATCTTCAGTCAAACCGCTGGATTGAGCGGTTGTACAGATTGCCCGGAAACTTTTTGGATATTTACCATCCGGCAGATAGCGACGGGATATTAAACCTTCAGGATGGTAAAGAACATGAATTTGAGATTGTTGTCAGCGATGCCTTTAAAAATAAAGCAATTCTGAAATTCAGGTCTGTTTCCGGAAAATCTCATTTACCTTTGAAAAATAAACCCTTTACGAAGGAAT
>CAIOOC010000443.1 GCA_903859795.1 uncultured Bacteroidia bacterium | reverse complement strand
TTGAAATACAGCGCGAGTGACATACGGTTTACCCAAAAAGGCGATATCCTTTATGCATTCTGTCTGGGAACTCCTGTCACAAATGTGGTGATAAAATCCCTTGGGACAAATTCAAAATTTGCTGATAAAGCAGTAGAATCTGTAACTATGCTTGGGAGTAGCGAAAAGCTTAACTGGAAACAGGAACCTGCTGGCCTTGTTATAACCAAACCTGCCAAACTACCAGATTGGCAAGTTATTACATTTAAAGTAGCATTTAAAAAATAGGGGATTGCAAAAATTCAAAACCAAATGATCCGTAAGCCCCGTTGCTGGCTGATTCGAAAGATCGCTTACTTACTGATTCTTTTATGCCCTGGTTTTCTCGCGAATAGCCAGACAATCTACGTTTCACCTAAAGGAAATGACACAAATCCGGGAACAAAGGATAAACCCGTGGCATCTTTTGCCAGGGCCCAATCTTTGGCCCGGATGAAATCAGCCTCGGAAACTGATACTATCCTATTCCGCAGCGGGACTTATTATCTTCCCCAAAAAGTGATTTTCACTGCACAGGACAGTAAAACCAAAGGTGCCTCGGTAAACTATTTAGCTGAAGAGGAGGGCAGGGTAATCATTAGTGGCGGCAGCAGCCTGGAACTTAACTGGGAAAAAGGTAAGAAGGATATCTTTATCGCTACTGTTTCTGAAGATCTGAATATAGATCAGCTCTATATCAATGGCATCCGTCAACGAATGGCCAGATTTCCCAATGCTATTGCCGGCAAGAATGTTTTTGATACCTGGGAGTTAAGTCATAATGCGAAGGCAGATCTGGCTAATGATCCGCTGACACCTGAAAGAACAGCCGCATGGAAAAATCCGGAAGGGGGATTTATTCATGCCATGCACTCTTCCCTATGGGGAGATATGCATTGGATTATCAAAGGGAAAAATAGCGATGGCTCCTTGAATTATGAAGGTGGCTGGCAGAATAATCGTGCCTCAGCTATGCACCCTGTTTACCGGATGGCAGAAAATATTTTTGAGGAACTGGACGTCCCGGGAGAATGGTTTTTTAATGTCAAAGAGCGGAAAATATATTATATTCCTCAACAGGGAACAGATATGAAGACTGCCCGGGTTGAGATTGTGCGTCTGAAAGAGCTCGTAGAATTCAGAGGATCAAAAGAGGAACCTGTAAGATCGGTTAATCTTAAAGGTTTTGTGTTCCGGCATACTGCGCGAACATTTATGGAGAACAAAGAGCCTCTGCTGCGGTCAGACTGGACAATTTTCAGGGGCGGCGCGGTACTTTACAACGGAGCTGAGGGCTGCAGAATCTCGGATTGCGAGTTCGATCAGGTAGGCGGGAATACTATTTTTGTAAATAACTATAATCGGAGGATAACGATTACAGGATGCTATATTCACAACAGCGGAGCCAATGGAATAGCATTTGTTGGAGATCCGCTGAGCGTTCGCAGCCCAATATTCAGTTATGGTCCGCAGGATTACCCGAACCTTGACCACACACCCGGGCCGAAAGGGGACAACTTTCCTGAAGATTGTCTGGTCGAGGATTGTCTGATTACAATGACTGGACGGGATGAAAAGCAAACTGCACCGGTTCAGATTTCAATGTCTCATAAAATCAGGGTCAGCCATTGCTCAATTTATGATGTACCTCGTGCCGGGATAAATATCAATGAAGGAACTTTCGGCGGACATATCATTGAGAATTGCGATGTGTTTAATACCGTTTTGGAAACGGGTGATCATGGCAGTTTTAATTCATGGGGACGAGACCGCTTTTGGACGCCGGATGTCAGGGAAACTGTTGCTGAAGTTAGCAAATTGCCAGCCCTGCCCTTTCTGGATATGATGGAACCTAACATAATCAGGAATAACCGCTGGCGATGCGATCATGGCTGGGATATAGATCTTGATGATGGTTCCACCCAATATCTGATAACCAATAACCTGCTGCTGAACGGAGGATTGAAAATGCGTGAAGGCTATCACCGGACCGCTACCAACAACATCATAGTTAACAACGGCTTGCACCCTCATGTTTGGTATCTGAATAGTGGCGACATTTTCAAACAAAATATCGTTTTTTTGCCCTACCAGCCCGCAATCATGAATGCAACGATCGCTTCGGACGGGCATTGGGGACAGCAGCTGGACTCAAACTTCTTCGTTTCAGAAAAAGAATTTATGACCCGCTTCGCGATTAATGGGTGCGATAACCATTCCATTTGCGGGAATCCCGAATTTTTAAATCCTGCCACAGGTGATTTCCGCGTATCTGATAACTCTCCTGCTTTTCAAACAGGTTTTGCAAATTTCCCAATGAATCATTTTGGAGTCATAAAACCTTCCTTAAAAGCCATTGCGAAAACACCAGAATTTCCCTCTGTTAAAATAAGTCTTGAGAATATTCAACCTCAAAAAACAATTTTCAAATGGATGAATATCTTATTAAAAGAACCTGCAGGAAATGAAATGTCGGCCTTCGGAGTGGGTTTTAACGAAGCAGGCGTTGCATTAACCCAGGTCCCGCAAGGTTCACAAGCAGACAATCTGGGATTCCGTACTGGTGATTTGATTCAGGAAATTGATGGTGTGAAGATTAAGAAGATTCAGGATTTGAATAATTTTATTAATGATAAAAACATTGGTTCCAAAAAGCATACCTTTGTTATTATCCGGAATCAGACAAAAACTTCTATGTCTGTAAATCAAAATCTGCAAGGCATTATACAACTTCAGTAATAACGAATCCAATACATTAAAAAAATTAAGTATGAAAAAAACATTCTGGTTGACCGGCCTTTTTATCCTGTCGGGTTTATTTGTCGTTGCTCAACCCAGCAAAGTCTTTGACGATCTTTCGATTCCGAGTAAAATCCTTAAAAGTGATCGGAAGTATGCCATTTATCTTCCGGCAGGTTATGAAACATCACAGCGAAGTTATCCTGTTCTCTATCTGCTCCATGGTGCAACAGACAACCATACAGGCTGGGTCCAGTTTGGAGAGGTTCAACATATTGCAGACAAAGCAATTGAAGATGGCACAGCAACTGCTATGATTATTGTTATGCCTGATGCAGATACGGGAAGGATGGGTTATTTTAACAGTATTGACGGAAACTGGAACTATGAAGACTTCTTCTTCCAGGAGTTTATTCCGGCAATTGAAAAACAATACCGGATAAGAGCAGTTAAGCATTATCGCGCTGTCGCAGGGTTATCGATGGGTGGCGGAGGATCATTTATGTATGCACTCCATCATCCGGAACTATTCTCATCAGCCTGCCCGCTAAGTGCATTTGTAGGCCCGTTAAATATGGATGAGGCAAAGGTAAGAATGAAGAAAACCAATCCCGAAATTACAGATGAAGCAAAGATTAAGGCATATTATGACAAACACAACGCCATAGAGCTTGTTAACAGGATGCCTGACGATCAGAAAAAAGCTGTACGCTGGTATATTGACTGTGGTGACGATGATTTCTTATATGAAGGGAACTCTTTGATTCATATTGCGATGCGAAAAAAAGATATCCCTCATGAATACCGCACCCGAGACGGAGCCCACAACTGGACCTACTGGCGCGAAGCCTTACCGAAGGTTTTGGAATTTGTTTCAGAGGAATTCCACCAAAAATAGGATTCAATCAATTATTAGTTTTGGGTACCCGATTTCAAAAGGTCACGAATCTCAATCAGTAATTTCTCTTCATTGGATGGTTCAGCAGGCGGAGGTGGTGGAGGAATATTCTTTTTAATCATGGCATTCATCATCTTGATCATCATAAAGATAGAGAATGCAATAATAAGAAAATCAATAGTCACCTGAATAAAATTTCCATAATTTATGGATACTGGTTGCGAAACAACCTTACCTCCGGCTTCAACAACTTTTTCCTTAATTACAAATTTTAATCCTGTAAAATCAGTTCCCCCAAGTAATGCACCAATTGGAGGCATTAACACATCTGCCACAAAAGAGGAAACTATCTTTCCAAAAGCTCCACCGATGATCACACCCACAGCCAGGTCAACAACATTGCCACGCATGGCAAATTGTCTGAATTCGCTTAACATTCCCATATTGAATTGATTTTAGTTTTTTATTTATATGCCAAATATAGCTATTGTTTGATTTCTTTTTGTTGTAATATTCCCAATATATCCATTTGTATATTTATTTCAAACCCTGTCATAATTTCGCAATTTCCTATTTAAAAACATGTTTTTACCTAAACACCATACAATTTACATGATAATTGTCATTTTATTATATTTTTGCCCAACTTTTTAAAAAACACAAAATCTTAAATACATGATCGATAAAGGGGTTACAACATTCATGATTTTAGCAACAAGCCTTGTAATGCTAATGACACCGGGGTTGTCGTTTTTCTATGGCGGGCTTGGCAATAAAAAGAATATTCTTAATATCATGATGCAAAGCTTTGTCTCATTGGGGCTTACAACAGTGCTTTGGTTTACCTTCGGCTATTCGCTCTGTTTCAGTGGTACTTTAGCTAATGGTACTGATCTCTTTGGAATTATCGGCAACTTGGATAAAGCTTTCCTAAACGGAATTACTCCTAAAACCATGATGACCGGTAAAGCCTTTCCGGAATATGTCTTTTTCGCTTATCAGATGATGTTTGCAATCATAACCCCGGCCCTGATAACGGGAGCAATAATCAACCGGGTTACTTTTAAGGCTTATGTTATCTTTTTGATTTTCTGGCAGATACTTGTGTACTACCCGTTTGTTCATATGATCTGGGGTGGAGGAATCCTCCAGCAATGGGGAGTGCTCGATTTTGCAGGAGGTATCGTGGTTCATGCGACTGCAGGATTTGCTGCGCTTGTCGCCACAATTTATGTTGGGAAAAGAAAAGGGGGAGAGCATGAACCGAATAATATTCCTCTTGTTGCAATTGGGACAACACTTTTATGGTTTGGTTGGTACGGATTTAATGCCGGAAGCGAACTTGATATGAATGAGATCACTGTTGCAGCCTTTATCAACACCGACGTATCTGCTTCATTTGCGGCAATAACCTGGCTGATGATTGAATGGAACGGAAGCAAGAAAAAACCCTCATTCATCGGATTAATGACAGGAGCTGTAGCCGGTCTGGCGACAATTACACCAGCAGCAGGTTATGTCACTGTCGGCTCAGCAGCCTGTATAGGGATGATGTCGGGTATTGTCTGTTACATGGCCGTCGAGTTTAAAAACCGGATGAAATGGGACGATGCGCTCGATGTTTGGGGTGTCCATGGAGTTGGCGGAGTCTTTGGAACTATTTTACTTGGAATTTTTGCCACCGCGGCAATTAATCCGGGGACGGAAAACGGTTTGTTTTATGGAGGAGGTTTTGGATTAATCACAAAGGAGTTTATTGCCCTCTTATTCGCCATTGTCTGGGCAAGCTCATTCACATGGATAATGCTCCACGCAATAAATCGCTTTGTTCCTGTAAAAGTGACAGATGCTATTCAGAAAAGTGGTCTTGATCTGCACATGCACGGTGAAGTTGCAAGGGTAATTTAATGTTAGTCACCGGGTGAGTATCCAGGACCTGAACACTCACCCGGTGACTAGCCCGGAAATAAGTTTATTTCCCTATAATCTTTTGTATGTCGTTTAGTTTATTTAGTGCCTCCATCGGCGTCAGGTTATTTACATCGAGATTCTTGATCTCATCCCTGATCTGTTTGAGTACCGGATCGTCAAGTTGAAAGAAGCTGAGCTGAAAACCTTCACGCATCTCAGCCAAATCCTTTACCCTTTTGGCTGGCAGTTCCTTTCTGTTGGCAAGTTCGAGTTGTTTGAGGATCTCTCCTGCCCTGTTCACAACACTTTTGGGCATTCCCGCCATTTGTGCCACATGTATACCAAAACTGTGATTACTGCCTCCTCTGACAAGCTTACGCAGAAATATAACCTTATTCCCTACTTCTTTAACAGTTACATTAAAATTGCGTACTCTGCCAAATGACTTCTCCATTTCGTTTAACTCATGATAATGGGTTGCAAACAGGGTTTTTGCCCTCCCCTTGGGATGCTCATGGATATATTCTACAATCGACCAGGCTATTGAAATCCCATCATAGGTACTTGTACCACGTCCCAGCTCATCAAGCAAAATCAAACTGCGCTCCGACATATTATTCAGGATACTTGCAGCTTCATTCATCTCCACCATAAATGTCGATTCCCCCAGTGAGATGTTGTCCGAAGCCCCAACCCGCGTGAATATTTTATCCACATATCCAATCTTTGCAGCCTCTGCAGGGACAAATGATCCCATTTGGGCCATAAGGACAATCAATGCAGTTTGACGAAGCAACGCCGATTTCCCTGCCATATTGGGACCGGTAATGATAATGACCTGTTGTTCGTCATTATCAAGATAGACATCGTTTGCAATATACTTCTCGCCAATTGGAAGTGCCTGTTCTATAACAGGATGACGACCATCCTTTATGTCTATAATTTGTGAATCATTCATTTCTGGCCGATTGTACTTGTGTTCCATTGCAATCGTCGCAAAAGAGAGTAGACAATCTATCTGAGCCAGCACTGCAGCATTCAATTGTATCGCCTGGATATATTCGGTTAATGCTGAAACCAGTTCACCATATAAGCGGGTCTCAATGGCTAGTATTTTCTCTTCAGCGCCAAGAATCTTTGATTCGTAATTTTTAAGTTCCTCAGTGATATAACGTTCTGCGCTCACAAGTGTCTGTTTCCGGATCCAGTTATCTGGAACTTTGTCCTTGTGAACATTCCTGACTTCGATGTAATAACCGAAAACATTGTTAAAAGCAATCTTCAAGGAGGTAATTCCGGTAGCCAGAATTTCACGTTCCTGCATCTTTTGCAGGTAATCCTTGCCAGAGAAGGCCAGGTCGCGCAATTCATCGAGCTCTTCTGATACGCCCTTTGCAATCACATGACCTTTAACGATCATCATTGGAGGATCAGGAAAAAGCTCCCTTTCAATCCGTTCCTTAATAGTCAGACATGGATTAAGTTGCTCAGCAAGCCGAATCAATACCCCATTCCCTGATAAAGCGCATAACTCCTTCACCGGCCCTATAGCGTTAAGGGCAACCTTAAGCTGTATTACTTCGCGCGGATTAACACGACCTACTGCGGCTTTTGAAATTATCCGTTCCAGATCACCAATGTGCCGGAGTTTATCTTCAATTTCAACCTTTAATTCTGCCTGTTCTGAAAATTTCTGAACAACATCAAGCCTGTCATTAATCCGTTGAATATCTTTTAGCGGAAGTGCTACCCACCGTTTTAAAAGGCGTGCTCCCATTGGAGAAATAGTACGGTCAATCACCTGGACCAGGGTTTTTGCCCCTTCATTTATTGTATGAAAAAGTTCAAGATTGCGAACTGTAAACCGATCCAGCCAAACATAACGATCCTCCTCAATTCTGGACAGAGCTGAGATATGTTGTAGCTGGGAATGTTGGGTAAAATCAAGATAATGGAGAATGGCTCCCGAAGAGATAATCCCCAGTTGAAGTGCCTGAACACCAAATCCTTTGAGCGAAACAGTTTCGAAATGACGCAGGAGACGATCATTGGCAGCATCGTCAGTATAAATCCAGTCGTCAAGTTTATAGGTATAGAACTTACTTCCAAAAAGCTCGATAAACAATTTTTCCTTCCCCTTTTGAAAAAGCACCTCTTTTGGCTGAAAACTATTCAGTAATTTATCAATGTATTCAAACGACCCTTCAGCTGTCAGAAATTCGCCGGTGGAGATATCGAGAAATGCCACTCCTGCCAATGTTTTATCGATATGAACAGAGGCAAGAAAATTATTCTCCCGATTTTCAAGTACATTGTCATCAATTGAAACTCCTGGTGTCACCAACTCAGTGATTCCCCGTTTGACAATATTTTTGGTTAATTTTGGATCTTCAAGTTGTTCGCATATCGCCACACGTTGACCTGCACGTACAAGTTTTGGAAGATAAGTATCAAGGGCATGATAGGGGAAACCAGCCAATTCGACAAAGCTCGCTGACCCATTGGCACGCCGTGTGAGGGTAATTCCCAGGATGCCGGATGCTTTAATCGCATCCTCACCAAATGTTTCGTAAAAATCACCTACCCGAAAAAGCAATACCGCATCAGGATATTTATTTTTAACGGCATAATACTGCTTCATCAGCGGTGTCTCTGCATACTTATTTGGTTGTTGTGTCAAAGTAGTTGGTTTAAAGGATATACGATTAAACAAATATAAGACAATCAGCTGAAAAAATAGTTTTCAGACGAGGGGTTTAACCGGGAATTTTCAATAAAGAATAACAATTTTATCTCATCAGTTTCAAAGACATAAAACCAATATATCAAGCCCTTACATTACGGGGCCTGAGATACCCTATGCCGGAGCGCATCAAAATCACCAAACAAAGTGGTATTATAAGCCAGTGAAAGGTTTGTGGAAGAAAAGGCATCGATAAAAGAAACAG
>CAIOOC010000442.1 GCA_903859795.1 uncultured Bacteroidia bacterium | reverse complement strand
GATCTCTTAACATCTCTGATCCCCTTGATCCGTTTACTTTATAGTCACGGACGAAATTATTATAGGATCCGGTGATTATTACATTCTCTGTCGAATCAACCAACAAGGTTACAAAACTGTTTTTTGAAAGTTTTAAAATATAAAAGGTAGGAGAAGCCGCATTCCCTTTGAAAATAAATTCACCGTTCTGATTAAGTTTGGACGAATCTGCAATTAACTGATTGCTAATTAGTAATTTATTCAAATAGATTGTTTTTCCTGCACCACCTTCCAGTTTTCCAGAAATGGTGAAATTTGTTTTTTTGCCGCAGCCAAACAAAGTGAACAATACAATCAAAAAGTACAATGGTTTCTTCATGGATATTTGTCTAATTTTTAACCAGTTTTGATCTGAAAATGTTCTTAGTTCCGAATTACTTCATTCCTGGTATCATAAATTTAAGTTAGCAAAAGTATAAAATCCCGCTTAAAAGCAATCAGAAGTATTGCGAAATAAGTTGCTTTTGGCGTGTAATGTCATTAGGGGTGACTTTAGGCAATTTTTTTTTGACTATTTTTACACCCTGAAAATTTTATTGCGTGCAAATTCATTACGACTTAGATAATTTTAAAGCTTTGAATCCGGTGGTCACCATCGGAACGTTTGATGGAGTTCATCTTGGACATCGTGAAGTTATCTCCGAGCTTAAGCAATTAAGTGATCTTTCTGGAGGCGAATCGGTTGTTTTCACATTTGAACCACACCCACGTATTGTTATTTCACCGCTGGAGGATTCATTGAGACTATTATCTACCAAGGAGGAGAAGATTCGACTGATGGAGAAAATTGGAGTTGGCCATCTTGTTATTTATCCCTTTACAAAGGAATTCTCAAGATTAACTTACGATGAGTTTGTTACAAAGATCCTGGTTGAAAATATGCACATCTCTAGTCTTGTAGTGGGGTATGACCACCGCTTTGGTCAGGGGCGCCAGGGGGATTTTCATTCACTTGAACGACTTTCGGAATCGCTTAATTTCAAAGTTGAACAGCTTTCTCAGCTTGTTGTTGATAATAAGGTTGTTAGTTCCACAAAGATTCGCCAGGCACTTGAACAGGGAGATATTATAAAAGCCAATCATTTTCTTGGCTACCAGTATGCGTTGACGGGTAAAGTAGTTGAAGGAATGCGACTTGGCAGAACAATTGGTTTCCCTACTGCAAATATCGATACATGCGATCTCCATAAATTGGTTCCTGGTGATGGGGTTTACGCTGTACTTATTGAATTGAATGGAAGATCTTTCAAAGGGATGTTGAATATTGGAATGCGCCCTACGGTCAATTCCAATGCGGATAATAAAACCATCGAAGTGCACATCTTTAATTTTGAAGAGGATATTTACAATTCATCGATTACAGCCATTTTTGTTGAAAAGATACGGAATGAGCAAAAATTTGAACGATTGGAACTACTTCAAACTCAGCTCGCACAAGATCAGATTAGTGCAATAAGTATACTTTCAAAATATAAATTATAATATTCTATAGAGATCGG
>CAIOOC010000441.1 GCA_903859795.1 uncultured Bacteroidia bacterium | reverse complement strand
TGGCAGTAGTGTCGAATTTATCAGCCTCAAAACCAACACCCGGGATAGGAGCAGGGCGGGTAACTGCCCCGTTATTTCTTGCCCCCAGTCTCATAATTGTCCAGTTTCCTGCCGGCACCTTCCAGTCAAGAGTTCCATCAGATTTCATAAACCGCGAAACATCGATCAGTGAATTTTGTTTGATAACCGCTTTCTCAGGTATTGCTTTATATTCAGCCACTGTGGGAAGAAACTGCTTGGTCCCCGGAGCGGAGGTATAGGGGGCACGGTAATAGAGCGCTTTCTCGTCGATATCAGCTATTTTATTATCCTGTGTGGGGGTGGGAAATGCGAGTACAACGACATCTTCATAAAAATCGTTCCATCGTTTTTTTAGTTCCGGTGTAAATGCGCCTTCTCCGAAATAAGGTGCTTTCGGCCCTGGTTTAGGAAGCAGGATAGGTTTTTGAATATCTTCGCCCGACACCTGAACTGTTGTCGTAACTAAATGCTGCATTGATTCATGACCTGTTACCCATGGACCTCCACTGCCTGACCACCCAGGACCAACCCCCAATGAAATTGTAATTCCCAAACGTTCCGCTTCACGGACAGCATGTGTAAACATATCCTGCCACTGATCGCTCAACAAATCAACTTTACCGCGTGGTATACCTATGTTAACCTCCAGAAACAAAACATTTCCGATACCGACCGCCTTCATCGACTCCAGGTCTGCAGTCATTGCCTCTTTGGACATATTACCATCCATAAAGTACCAGTAAACTCCTGGTCTGGCTGAATCGGGAGGATTCAAAAACCCTGATTTCAGAGTTTTAAGTGACTGATTATTTTGCGGATCAGCACAGTACCCGAACGCGGAGGTCAGAATAAAAACGAGGAGCAGTATTGTAATTTTCATTTAGTATGATTTGATTTTAATTGAATATTCATTATTTAAACCAGGTAAGGAGATCACTGGCAATTAGGTCATGACCCAATTCGTTCGGATGATTAACCTGGGACATGTATCTTTTGAGCTCCTCCTTGTCCTGATAGAGGAATTCAAACAATTTATAGCTGTCGACAAGCCCGATGTGATTCTCTCCTGCAAGTCGGCAGATCTGATCGGAATGCATTTTTAACTGGTTAAAAGGATCTTGATAGTTGACACTCTGATCTGGTGAGGGAGTAAGTAAAATAATTTTTATACCTTTGGATTTGGCCATCTTAATCATTTTATTCCATGCAGAATATGATTTTTCAAGGCCTGCTCCCCGGTCGTTTAATGCATAATCAATCACAATCAGATCCGGCTTGTGCGTCAGTACCTCCTTCTTGAAACGATTTACCCCGTTCATTGAATTTTCTCCTCCAATAGCTGTAACGATTACATTCACGACAGCCAGAGGATATACAGATTTAAGCTTTTTCAGAAATAACTGAGGATAGGCTGAAAGTGTATTTACTTGCGGTGTCTTAAAATACCCGGCAGGTACACTGTGACCATGAAAAACAATAGTTATGGTTTTGTTTTTTGGCCACTCTTTTTGTAGCTCAATTCTTAAGTTATTTAAATAGGTTGCAGGGTCAGCAACCGCAATAGTACTATTTTGACCAATTGAAGAGAAGTTTAAAAAAACAAGTAGCAGTAGGAGTGATAGTTTCATAAATATTTTTTTTGCCACCAAAGCACCAAAACACAAAGGTGTACCAACAGTAAAAATCAGATATTTAGATCTTGTAAACCTTTGTTTCATTGAGTCTTCGTGGCATTTAAAATTCATTATTTAAAGACATCTTTTATTGCTTCAAGATATCCGAATTTATTTTTTATATCTGGTTCAAGGTAGCTACCTTCGGTCCATTCATTCCAGGAATTGATATTCATTATCCTTGGCCCCTTGGGGTCCAGAAGCATTTTATCCTTAGTCATTTGCAAAGCTTTTTTAAAGTTTTCCGGGGTGTTATTGCCGATTGTATTGGTAAAAGGATAGCCAAAATTTCCCCATTCCGACTTAAGGTCACAACGCGGCGATGGATCCCATCCCATTGAAACATTTGGGAAATAGGGTACGCTAAATTCTTTTTTTGCCTTTTCCCAGAAGGTGAAATATTCGTCACGTGCTTTGTTAAAGTCGGTTTGCCGATCAGGTAAGCCGACGTGATGAACCCATACATAAGAAGTTGCTGAATCGAACCCCAACAATTTTATCAGCTCAGTGTAATTTGCAGGAACTTTTTCGACAGGGAGAATAGGGCGACCCCACGCAACGATATTCCAGTGGACACCTTTAAGACCTGCTGCAACAGACTTGTCATTCAGTCGCTTCATCGCTGCTTTTGTCGCCTCAATACTTCCAAATCCATCCATGAATTTCTGGATGTCGTATATCGAAAAATAGGCTTTGCCATCTATCTTCCAGTAGTTGGGCTTCGTAAAATATTGGGAGATTAACAGATCGCAAATTTCATCGAATCGTTTGGCTGACACTTTACCCGGATAGAGAAGCTTTTGGGGCGCTCCGCGTGTGTACGGATGGATTTCGTTCCAGTCGTGATTTGCCCACATAAGAGCAAAGTTTATTTTACCCACATTTTTTGCCTTTAAAAATCCTTCATCCAGACACCGGTTCAGAAAGGGGCCGTCCTGGTACATATACCAATCGAAAATAAAACAATCAATCCCGTTGTCAGTCGCGGCTTCTATTTTTTGAGCCATAACCTGAGGTTGCTTTTCATCGGTATATCCCCACAACGGAGCCTTGGGCTGATCATGTCCCAGAAACCGGGGTTTTGCGGCCTTGATCAATTCCCATTCCGACCAGTTCTCCCCTTTATTTTTAATATTACGGGCATCCTTGGTGTGGTAATTTGGAAAATAGTATACTGAGACTGTGATCTTCTCCGATTTTAGTTCTTTAATTTCCGTTTTTGCGGTTACTAAAATGGGAAATATTACAAAACTTAATAGCAGCAGATGGTTCATTTTCGACATAATATGATAATTCTTGTTTGCCACCAAGTCACCAAAACACCAAAACTCTCAAAACATAGTGAAATAAATCTGAGCTTTTGGTGTATTTTGGTGACTTGGTGTTTCGGTGGCATTTATTTATTTTGATTCTCTTAATAAGATGTCAATAAAGAAGTTACAATATTTATCCAAATTATAGAGTTCCCTGATTTTGGTCTTACCAGACCTTTATAACCTGTTTTCCTTCTTTCAGGCCTTCTATAGGACCAACGAAGGGATTTGTATCTGAACGTTTTTTTCCAAAATAATCCACATCGATTTTTAGCGGACTCCCATCTGCATTTTCGAAGGCTGCATCAGGTGCAATTGCTTTTCCTAATAGCCGTGAAGTTATTAGCTGGGTTTTAACTTTTTTAAATGAATCATCGACATTGATGTGCAGAAAGACTTCTTCGCCGTTCTCTTCGATTGTTACATTTGGATCGAAGGTTTTGTTTTCGACAGCATCTATCTCTTTGTTGTAAGGTGTTGCTCCATTAAAATATATATTTGCGGCAATTTGGACAGGTTGCTTACTGTCATTGTACTTTGCAAGACCTGTTGGGTCTTTCAGTTTCATTACCTCTTTGTCAGTGGCAAAAATATTGTTGTAAAACCGGTGATCACCTCCGAAGAACGTAATCAGACCTGCGACCCATGTATCGTGCGGCAAATGGTACGGTGTATATCGGCCGCCGTCAACCCAATGGGCTATCCTGCCGGTGAACAGGTTGTGAACGGTAGCCACACCTTCGGAACACTCGGCATATGGGGTTGAAGCGAGCATTATATTGTTGTCAATCAGGATCGGACCGTGATCGACTTCTGTAAATAAATCTGTATCGTTGTGATACATCAGATTTGATGATATGCGTGTCCCCTGCGCCATCCAGTCCATCCAGAGCCCCAGACTGCAGTTGTGAATCCGGTTACTTTTAATCAACAGATCAATTGAGGCATGAATTTTTATGCCAGCCATTTCAGCACCTGTGAACTGCCTTTTTACGTGAATGTTATAAATATTATTGTTGGTAATCTGGCTAAAGACTGCTCCGAGGCTTCCGCAAATACCTGTCTGTTCGCAATTAAAAATAGTGTTATTACGAATGATGTGTGAACCAATATTCTGTTTATTCCACCCGATCTTCAGTGCCCTGAATACAACCTCAATATAATGAATCGCCCCATCTTTTTTCATGTCGCCAAGCCAGACATTATGACCGGTGGTTTTTTCTTTGCCAAGTGAGATTCCGGAGCATTTGGAGTCGCTGATCACATTGTTTTCGATAATCCAACCTTTACTCCAGTGTGGCCCGATCATCCCAATCTGCTCGGCAGTGGGAGCTGCCCATTGGGTTGCAGCCTGACTGATTGTAAAACCGCGAAGGGTGATGTAATTCAATCCGGTTTTCGTCGGAAAGAAGCATGCAGGTCGTGCATTTATTTCAACCAATTCTGCATTTGGTTTATGTCCATGGAAGTTCGCCCAGATCGTAGTTGTCTTGTTGTTGCTTTCACAATACCAGGTATAAGTAGAGCCAGCACTATCAACAGCATCGGTTAACGGTTTTGGATTGATTACTTTCGCCAGGGCTTCAACTTCGTAGAACGATTTTCCATTCAAATAGACCTCCCCTGTATGGTGAATCCTCCCTTTATTCCCAAACCAGTCACCCCAAATTGTATCCTGATATGGATTGAATTTTCCAAAAAATGTGTTTGGAATCGTGACTTTCCAGACATCATCTTTTATAGGTTGCCAGCCTTTAATTATTTCGGAACCTTTAATTGACACTTTTTCACCATGTGCTGCCTGATAAACAATCCTGTGGGTTTCATCTGTGCCGCCATTTTCAGGGATTACGTATTCCCTGTAGGTCCCCTCATGAACAGTAACCACATCGCCGGCTTTGGCAATTCGCGCTGCCTGGGCGATCGTTTTAAGAGGTTTTGAAACCGATCCGTCATTTAAATCGCTGCCATTCAGACTGACATGATATTCACGGGCTTCAAGACAATACCCGGTACCCAGTAATACAAACAGAAGTGTAATAATTTTTAATAGTTTCATAATTGGTATATTTAGCTCTTGATGATTTGAGTAATCTTTTGATGCCATTTAACATCTTCCCATAATCCTCTGAATTGAGGATGAGTGAAGTTTGAGGAACAAATAAACTTGTATTCGTTATGTTTTTTAGCCAGGTCGATACAGATTTCGGCCGACTCTTTCACCCAATCCCAGCTCAGATCAGGATGATCATACCAGCCGATTGGTCCCCAACCCTCGGTATTGCCACATACGATTCCATAGTCACGAGACTTATGTGCTACCGAGGTGATACTTTTGTCTATCCATTCAACGAGGTTTGCTTTATTTTCTTTCCAGCAGGACATTAAGTTCCGATAGTCCATCCTGATATCCCTGTCGATATTTCCCAAATTTACAGCAGCGTCGACAAATTTACCAATTGCCGGATTATGGTGAAACCAGACATGAAAATCCAGGGCAGCATAGTTTGTCAGCTCGAGATTTTCCAATCCGCTCCAGGTATGAAAAGAGGTAAAGTAATCAAGATTGGGA
>CAIOOC010000440.1 GCA_903859795.1 uncultured Bacteroidia bacterium | reverse complement strand
CTAATTTTTCAGGCGATTTTGTCTGTATAGATTATACTAAACTATCGCATCATTCGTCTTCTTTTCATCTCCTGCGTGACCTTTTTCCGCATATCAGCCTCTGTCTGGTAAAGTTTGATGATCTGCTGGGGCGAAAGTACCGTTTTGAATTCCTTATAATACTTTTCACGCAATGCAATTAAACTTTTAGCATTCTCCAGTTGGTCTAGAATTAACCGGTCAGCTTGCTCTGCTGTAAGACTATCAGCATCAACCCTGTTCAGCTTGGCCATTTCCCGAAAATCAACTCCGGAAAGCTCACTCTCATATCTTAGGTAAACGGGGCGGAACCGATCGAAGGAAGCCTGGCTGAGATTAAGATTAAGCCTGATTTCATTTAATTTCGTCTGGAAAATCCGCTCGCGAAGTACCGGAAAACGATTCCTGTTTTGTGATTTAACGTTCAACCCTGATAAAATAGCCAAAATAACAAGGAGAACAAAATAGACATTCTTCATCATTTGGGTGTTAATTTTGCGATTCATCAATAAATGGATCAGTTCTATATAATACAGCCATCTGTAACAATTCATCGTCGGTCAAATCAGGCAAAACATCCGATAACGTTTCATGTTTAATCTCCCTGACGTTTGGCTTACCTTCAGCAACTCTCGTTTTCCCGGAAGAGGGGATTTGTTCCCCTATGACTTCTTTCTGCCGGATGGGTCCACTTGCATTATACTGCTCATCCTTAACAAACTGCCTGACTTCTTGCTTTTCAGAATTAGTCATAAAATAGCCTAGTAAAGCAATTGCCGACAATGAAGCAGCCACGGCAAATCCGCGCAGCGCCATCTGAATTTTTCTGTGTTTGTTTTCCCTTTGTTTGGCCTTCATGAGTGTCAATTCTGAAATCTGTTCAAAAAAGCCATCGGGTACGCTGTATTGCGAATCTTTTCCTAACTTATTAAAATCTTTGTCCATATTTCTTTTAATATATTATCTGATTTTATATCTGCCACTTAGGCGTGATTGATCAAATATTGCTTAACTTTTTCACTTGCATAATGATAATTGGTTTTTAATGCATTTACCGAAGTGTTCAGGATTTGTCCAATATCTTCGTAACTTAGTTCACCGTAATAGCGCATATTAAAAACGATTCGTTGTTTTTCGGGAAGTTGCAGGATCGCCTGCTGAAACTTATCCAAAATCTTATCGCCTTGTAACGGATCATTTCCGTTAAGGTGTCCGGCCTTCTCTAAAGTAATATAAACCCGCTTTTTAAGCCAATTCCTGTTTTTCCTGAAATATTTGGTACATTCATTGGTGGCAATCCTGTAAAGCCAGGTGAAAATCCGGCTCTCCCCTTTAAACGTGTGAGCAAACATGTATACATTTATAAATGTCTCCTGCAGAATGTCCTCTGCATCCTCATGCGATTCGACCAGACGCCTGATATACCAGTAAACAGGCACTTTATAGGTATCCATTAACTTAAGAAACCCTTTATCTCTCAAGGCCGGATCCTTCAACATCGAAAAAATATATGCGTCAGCCTCTTCACTCATCAATAGTTTCTTCTATTATCTATTTGTGCTTTTGATGCATAAAAGCACTGAAAGTTAAATTCTATTT
>CAIOOC010000439.1 GCA_903859795.1 uncultured Bacteroidia bacterium | reverse complement strand
ATCAAGAGTGGTTTTTTTATATCCATACTTGCTGAAAATCTCCTGCGCAATCTTGAGAATATTCTCTCTTACAGCGTCTCTTTTCGTGTTAAGGTTATCAATGCTCATATAAAAAGGTTAAAACTGGTGGGTCAAATATAAACATTTTAGTTAAAATAGAAATAATATTGTAACCCACGTAAAGATAACCAATCTGCAGAATTAATTGATATAAGAACCGGGATTTTTCTTTTCATTTGAAATGCTTCAGCTTCTCTACCACTTTTTAAGGCCGAGATTCTGGTAATATACAATGTAAACCCCCAAAAGATACCGAGATTAACATGCAGAAGCTCTGACAGAATTTTGCATTCTGCCAGAGTTCATTGACGATATATAAAAGATTAGGATATAAATGGATCAAAAATCCATCACAAATCTCTATAAAAAAAAGATCAAAAATGCAGATTCAGAAGAGTTTATGCATATCATTTGGCAGATGACCCCAAATTCGAAACAGATGTTGGAATTTCGCCAATAAGCGTAAAAATGCTGCCAGTGGAGGAATACCTTTAGCCGTTTTTAAGGAAATCTATAAATCCCAGGTATTTTCGTTCAGAAATCTTAAGTTGCGTTTTCCCAATTGAGGTGTTGTGATTTAAAACGCAGATTCTTTTCTGGTATTTGATATGATCAATAAAATTAGTATTCACAATATGAGCATCATGAATTCTGAAAAAGTGATCAGTTGGCAATAACTCTTCAATTTTCTTCAGATGCATTGTTACAACTTTAAATTCGTTTGAATTATCAGTCAGAAAAACTTTTGTATATGCACCGTCGGCTTCACAATAGATAATCCTGTCAGGGGAAAGAAAGTGCAGTTCGTCATTGCTTTTGATAAGGATTTTACCGCTTTTCTGAACCGTATAGGAACCTTGAATTGAAGGGGTGGAGTTGCGTGTCTCCATGTGTTCCAAAGCCCGGCTTACAGCCCTTTTAAGGTCATCAGGAAGAACAGGCTTGATTAGATAATCAATCGCATCCAACTTAAAGGCATGCAAAGCAAACTCGTCATGAGCAGTAGTAAAAATAATTTGAGGATGATTGTTTTCAAGTAGTTCAAATAAGGTGAAAGCATCCATGTCCCCCAACTGAATATCTGAAAATACCAAATCATAACTTAGCAGTGGTAAAACGTCGAGTGCCATTTTCCCCGAATCGACATAGGCAATAATTTTGACTTCAGGACAATATTCCTGAATCATCATAGTCAGGTTTTTACCAAGCAAAGGATCATCCTCGAGAATTACAGCATTAATCATTTGGAATATTTTAATGTTCCAACAGCCGAAACAATATTAGCCAGGGAGGAAATAAAAGATTACTAAATACCAACAATTACGATGTTCCTCCAACGAAATTTCTTCAAAGGTAAAAAATAAATCAAATAAAAGGAAGAACTTAAGAAGAGCGTTTCCGTTCGATCTTAAATTCTTCCTGAATATTTCAATACCGAATAAAAGAGTATTGAACCTTTTTGATTATCCCTAAGGTTGTTTGGTTTCTACTATCTGTTGATCACAACTTTAAATGTTTGAAAGAATGAACTGTTATAGATGTAAACGAGATAAAAACCATTAGGTATCGCTCCAAGATTAAAGAGCTTCTTATAGGCACCAACAGAAATTTCTGATAAAGAAAAGAAATTAAAAGATTAATATTGATTATTGTGCTAATTATCCACTGGCGCGTAAAACCCCGTCCTTTAGGGCGGGGATATAAGCGCCTTTGT
>CAIOOC010000438.1 GCA_903859795.1 uncultured Bacteroidia bacterium | reverse complement strand
CAGGCATTTTGGTGTCGATATTGTTGGAAAACTAAACTCGCGTATCTCGGCTGCACTTGATGGCACTGTAGTATTTGCAGGATGGACTATCGACACAGGATACGTAATTTACATACAGCACGAACAAAATCTGATCACCGTCTACCGTCACAACGCTGAACTTCTGAAGATACAGGGTGACAAGGTGCGGGCCGGTGAGGCAATTGCCATATTGGGAAATTCGGGTAAAGAGACTACGGGTCCTCATTTACATTTCGAAATGTGGCTAAATGGCACATCTGTAGACCCCGAAGAGTACATCAAGTTCTAAAAAGGAGATATGAAAAATATCGCAATACTCGGATCCACAGGATCAATCGGACAACAGGCACTCGAAGTCATTGAGAACAATCCTGAAAGATTCTCCGTTGAAGTATTAACTGCCAACAATAATTTTGAATTATTAATCAGGCAGGCAAAGAAATTCCACCCAAATGTAGTGGTTATTGGCAACGCGGAGAAATATAATATTGTAAAGGAATCACTTGCTGTTGAAGGGATAAAAGTATATACCGGAGCTGAGGCCATAAATCAGGTAGTTGAGATGGGAAGTATCGATATCGTTTTAACTGCAATGGTGGGTTTCTCGGGGTTAATACCCACAATCAATGCGATAAAAGCAGGAAAACAAATTGCTCTGGCCAATAAAGAGACCCTTGTTGTTGCCGGCGAAATGGTCAACCGGTTAGCCATTGAAAACAAAGTTGATATTTTACCGGTTGATTCCGAGCATTCAGCAATTTTTCAGTGTCTTGCAGGGGAATATATGAATCCCGTCGAAAAGGTAATTCTAACCTGTTCGGGTGGTCCGTTTCATGTAATGGACAAAAAACTCATTGACACAATTACTCCAGAGCAAGCTTTAAAACACCCTTGCTGGGAAATGGGTTCAAAAATAACCATCGACTCCGCAACATTGATGAATAAAGGGTTTGAGGTTATCGAAGCGAAATGGCTGTTCGGATTAAAACCTGACCAAATCGAGGTAGTTGTTCATCGTCAGAGTATCATTCATTCTATGGTGCAATTCTGCGACGGGTCCATTAAAGCCCAATTGGGGTTACCCGATATGCGATTACCTATCCAATACGCATTTAGCTTTCCCGAAAGGATTGGTAACTCATACCCGAGATTGAATTTTACCGATTTTCCTGCGTTAACATTTTCAGCTCCTGAACCAAAAATTTTTCGTAATCTTGCACTTGCTTACGAAGCGTTACAAAAAGGTGGAAATCTGGCTTGTATTCTTAACGCCGCAAACGAAATTGCAGTTGAGGCGTTTTTAAAGAAAAGGATCTCATTCCCGAATATCTGGCACTTAAATGAAGAGCTGATGGAAAAATCAGCCTTTATTCAAAGGCCCACCCTTGGTGATTACATTGATACAGATTTCGAAGCACGTGCCCATGCGCTTGAAATCGTGAGTGCATTAGAATTAAAACATTGATATAGTTATAAACATGGTCATTCTTATTAAAGCAGCACAATTAATCCTTAGTCTTTCGATACTAGTTATTATACACGAATTTGGTCATTTTATTTTTTCCAAAGCATTTAAATGTCGGGTTGAAAAATTCTATCTCTTTTTTGATCCGTGGTTTTCCCTGTTTAAATTTCAAAGAGGGGAAACAGAATATGGTGTAGGATGGCTTCCATTAGGCGGATATGTAAAGATATCTGGTATGATTGACGAGTCGATGGACAAGGAGCAGATGAAATTACCCCCTGAGCCTTGGGAATTTAGATCAAAACCCTCATGGCAACGGTTGATCATCATGATCGGGGGAGTCTTATTCAATTTGATTCTTGCAATTGTTCTCTATTCTGCTGTACTTTTTACCTGGGGTGATCAGTACCTGCCATCGAAAAATGTAAAATACGGGATTGCAGTTAGTGAAACCGGGAAGGAGATGGGTCTTCGCAACGGAGACAAGATAATTTCTGTTGATGGTCAGGTAATCGAAGATTTCAATAAAATTGTTTCCTATATCGTATTAAATGGGGCGAAAACCATAGAGGTTCAACGTAACGAGCAAGCCATTTCAGTTCCGGTCAGGAACGAAATTATTCCAAAAATACTAAAAGACAAATATTTAATTGGGTTACGTGTACCATTTGCCTGCAAAGTAATAGGATTTGGAAAAGAATCTCCAGCCAGGGATGCCGGACTTCAGATCGGTGATGAAATTATAAACATTAACGGTGCAGGATTTAAATACTATGATCAGTTTACTGACACACTTGCCCAATCAAAGGGGAAATCAATAGCATTGCTGGTCAAACGGGGAAGTGAAGAAAAGTCGGTACAGGTTTCAATAGGTAAAAGTGGTTTACTAGGAATCCAGCGGGAATCGAATATTGCCGGTTTATTTGAATTTAAAACCATAAGTTACGGTTTTTTCGAATCTATTCCTGCAGGAATTATCAAAGGGTATAATGCTGTCGGAAACTACCTGAAACAGTTTAAATTACTATTTGCACCTGAAACAAAAGCATATGAGTCGTTGGGTGGATTTATTGCCATTGGAAATATATTCCCAAGTGTTTGGGATTGGGAATCATTCTGGAATCTAACGGCATTCCTCTCGATTATTCTGGCTGTCATGAATATCCTGCCAATTCCTGCGCTCGATGGTGGTCATGTGTTGTTTCTCCTTTTTGAGATGATTACAGGGCGTCGGCCAAGTGATAAGTTTCTTGAAT
>CAIOOC010000437.1 GCA_903859795.1 uncultured Bacteroidia bacterium | reverse complement strand
TTCACCTTTAGGGGTTTTCTGCGATTTCTTTTGAAATCCGTTAAGCAATATTATCAGTCGTCCTTTATCAAAAAAACTAAAAACTCTATAAATATCGCTGCCCACTTCAACTCTAATTTCAAAAAGTCCTGTCGTATCCTCCATATGATTGAAATACTTAACGGGAACTCTTTCTATTGTTGCAATAAGTTTTAAAGTCCAGTTGAATTTTCTTTTTACATCGGGTTTAAGTGTCGCAAAGAAATCCAGATAGAAGTTTTTATAATAATAAATGTCCCTGATAAATTTCTCATTCATTTGACAAAGTTAGCTAATTAGATAACTGCGTACAAGTCGAAGTCAATATTTTTTTGCTGAGTAATTTCCTGGCATTAGCGGTAACGTTCCGCACCTACCCGCAGGCAGGGATTTTTATACTAATTCCTTTGGTGCAATATTTTAATATTTATTATTTCTTTTATGGAGAGCAATAGAACCCTGCTTGCAGGTAGGTGCTGTTATGCCTTCGTGCTTATCGTTTTATAATTCAACACTTAATTTCAGTTGGCCACCAAGTCCTTCACGAATTATTCTCATAAGAGTCGAAAGCCGAATGTCGCTGGCATTGTTCTCAATACGTGAAATATAATTCTTGGTAGTTCCACATTTTTGTGCAAGTTCCTCTTGCGTAAGATTTTGTTGCTTCCTGGCCTCTTGGATTAGTACACCAATTTTGAAGTTTTCAAACCCTTCTTCGTACTTAGCTCTAGATGGAGTTCCTGTTTCTCCGTATTTTTTGTCCAAATGGTCGTCCCATGATACAAGATTATTTTCTTGATTTGTCTTCATAATATTTTTGTTTTAAACGTTCTGCTTTCTCAATCTCATTTTTCGGTGTTTTGTCACTCTTTTTTTGAAAACCATTCAGCAGGATCACTAATTTACCTTCATCGAAGAAGCAAAAAATACGAAATATATCACTGCCTGATTTGATCCTAATCTCAAAAAGTCCATTAGTCCCTTCAATGTGTTTAAAAAACTTCTCCGGAATCATTTCTAATGACCTGACAAGTCCAATAACCCAGTCGATTTTATCCTGGACTTCAGACCTTTGCGCATAATAAAAGTCCCAAAATTCAGTTCCATAAACATAAGTTGTCCGCATAAATCTATTGATTACGAATCAAAGTTACCTATTTGGACAACAAAATGCAAATATTTAATTTAGATTGTCAATTGGCAGGGTTTCCTAGCATTAGGCATAACGTTGGCGGTATGAAACGTTGGGGAGTTCGTGAATCAGAACTTATCCACCGATAAGAACTATGCTAGCGAGCAGCAAACTTTCATTACTCATTAACCCCCAATGTTTTATACCGCGTGTGCGTGCCTTGAATGGTAAATATAATTAAATTCTTTGACATGATAAATTTCGAAGAAAGTCCAGAGGGTGCAAGTCCCTTATGCGCAAGGGTAACGCCTTGAAGCATTAGCAGGTGGCAAGGTGGTTTGGGGTGACCCATGCACTGAAGTAAGCCAAACGGCAAAAGTCTGAACTGACGAACAGGAACGGGAT
>CAIOOC010000436.1 GCA_903859795.1 uncultured Bacteroidia bacterium | reverse complement strand
CCAAAGCGCCACCACCTTTTTTGAAAAATAAGTTGGTCAGTATTATCATCATTTTAACTCTTAATCTAAAATTTCATGAAGACATTGAATTTCAGATTTCTGATAATTTTATCACTCGTTTTCGTCTCAATTTTTGAAACTTCTGTTTCCGTAAAAGCATCTGTGGACTCTTTCAAAAGAGAAAGAGATGGAATTGCTTTTCAATTAGATAATGGAGTAATGATGATCAAAATATGCAAGGAAAATATTGTTGAAGTGAAATATTCAATCCTCTCTTCCATGCCATCAAAGGAATCTCTGGTGATTAATAATGGATGGAATATAACACCCGATTTTACAGTTTCAGAAACAGCAGATGAGGTCACTATTTTGACAGCTAAATTGAAGATTCTGGTTAACAAGAAAACTAATTCAGTAACGTATACCGATCTGAACAATCTGGTAATACTCTCGGAAGATCAGGTTTTGGGTAAAAATATGGTTCCTGCCACGATTGCTGGAATTAAGACTTATAACTGTGAGACACGATTTATCTCTCCTGCCGATGAGGCTCTTTTTGGATTGGGATGTCACCCTGAGGACACCTTATCGATAAATTACAAAGGGAGAAATCAGGATATGGCCATCAAATATATGACCGGAGCTATTCCGGTACTCCTTTCTAATAAAGGGTATGGTTTAATTTGGGACAATTACTCAGCTTCCAACTTTTATGGTGCAGAAGCCTCTAATTCCAAATACAAATATGTTTCGGAAAGCGGGAACCTGGTAGATTATTATTTCATCTATGGTCCCGAATTTGATCAGATTATTTCCTCTTACCGTGAGGCAACCGGTGCAGCACCTCTCTTTCCCAAATGGGCGTTTGGGTTGTTTCAGTCGCAGGACAGGTATAAAAGTCAGGCGGAAGTTTTACTTGTCAAAGATAAATACCGTAACGGCAAAATACCGGTTGACTGCATTGTTCAGGACTGGTTCTACTGGGAGCCTAATGTGATTGGTTCACATGTGATGTGGCCAGAAAGGTACCCCGATCCAAAGAAAATGGTTGATGAGCTTCATAAAGCAAATATCCATGCAATGATATCCATATGGCCTGTTTTTGCAAAGGGAACACCTTCGTATGCAGCGATGGAAAAGGGAGGTTGCCTTACAGATATTACATGGGACAATGTGATGACCCATACCTTTGATAACTATTATGATGCGCATAGCTCAAAAGCAAGAGATCTTTATTGGAAACAGGCCAAAGACAGCCTTGTTGGCCGTTTCGGCTGGGATGCGTGGTGGGTTGACCAATGTGAACCCGACAACGGTGCATTGCTCGATTTAAGAAGACAGAGTAACTTCGCTACCGGAAAAGGGATCGATTACTTCAATACCTATTCACTGATGCACTCCGAAGGATTGTACAAAAACTGGAGAAAGGATATAAATGGGAAAAGGGCATTTTTTCTGATACGCCAGTCTTTTGCCGGTGCACAACGAAATGCAGCAACACTTTGGTCTTCTGATATCACCTGCACCTGGAGGGCCTTTAAAAGTCAGGTACCCCAAGGGATTAATGCTTGTGCATCAGGGATTCCCTACTGGACATCCGATATTGGCGGATATCATTACAACTGGGGTGCCCCCGACTGGTCGGCGCCTTTGCACAAAGAGCTCTTCACCCGTTGGTTCCAATTCGGGACTTTTTGTCCAATCTTCCGGATTCATGGCAAAGGTGAACGTGCCCTCTATTCTGATAACTGGGATGCAAAGACCAAGTCAATCCTTTTAAAATATGACAATTTAAGATACCGTTTACTTCCTTATATTTATTCACTTTCGTGGAAGGTGACCCACGAAGGGTATACGATGATGCGATCACTGGCTTTTGATTTCAAAAAAGATTCTAAGGTTAACTCAATTTCAGACCAGTATATGTTTGGACCGGCATTTTTAGTCAATCCTGTGACCGACCGAATGTATAACCTGCCACCTTCTGAACAGGTTACAAAACGACGAAAGGTCTATCTTCCAAATTCAACGCTTTGGTACGATTTCTGGACCGGCAAAACACTCGATGGGGGGCAATCTATTGACGCTGATGCTCCAATTGAAACAATACCTCTTTATATCAGAGCAGGTTCCATCATTCCCATGGGAGGTTTTGTTCAGTATGCCACAGAAAAGCCTGCGGCTGAAATTGAACTGCGCATCTATCCCGGTGCCAATGGTCAATTTGTACTCTATGAGGATGAAAACGATAACTACAACTACGAACAGGGAAAGTATGCAACGATAAGATTTGTATGGAATGATAAAACAAGGACGCTGAATATTGATGCCAGGAACGGGAGCTTTAAAGGGATGATAAAAGAAAGAAAATTCAACGTTGTTTTAGTAAAAGCGAATACGGGTACCGGGGTAGAAATAACCACCCGTACAGACAAAAGTATAGTATATGCGGGGCAGAAGATACAGGTTAAACTTTAAAGAATTTGGTTTTGTAAGTCAATACGTTTTGGCCTCATTGCTGTTGGTAACTGGCTGCTGGCAGCTGGCAGATTTTTGCAAAGAGAAAGATGTCTTATTCGGAACAAGGTTAAAATAAAAGTCAAAGGGTTTTAGGCACCCCAGTTAGCTGCCCCATACGTCGGGACTAAAAGCAAGCTGCGAATTATTAATCTATTGTCGATAAGCTGACCTTGGTTGGCCATTCAGATCGTTATTGAGCTACTGTATCGTGTTCCAGATAAACCCTCCAATCTTAAGAAATCATTAATTAGCCTTCATAAAACGAAAAATGAAAACAATTCAGATATTTATATGTTGTAACATTGAATTTAAAATTATAAATGAAATTTTATGTCTACATCAGAATTATTTTCGAAGTACACCCTAGGTGATATTGAATTAAAGAACAGGATCGTAATGGCTCCAATGACCCGCTGTCGGGCGATAGGAAATATCCCAAACGATTTAATTGCCAAGTATTACGAACAACGTGCCAGTGCCGGACTTATAATTACTGAGGGAACCTCGCCCTCTGCTAACGGATTGGGATACTGCCGAATTCCCGGTCTTTTCAATGATGCTCAGGTTGAAGGTTGGAAAAAGACTACCGGTGCAGTCCATGCTGCCGGGGGAAAAATCTTTGTACAATTGATGCACACCGGTCGGATAAGCCATTCACTGAATTTACCGGCTGGAGCCAAAACGGTTTCTCCGTCAGCTGTTCAGGCAGCAGGTCAGATTTGGACCGATCTGGAGGGTTTGAAGGATCATGATGTTCCTCAGGCAATGAGTGCCGAAGAACTTCAACAAACGATTATGGAATATGCCCAATCGGCTCAGCTTGCAGTTAAGGCCGGATTTGATGGTGTAGAACTTCATGGTGCAAATGGTTACCTTCTGGAGCAATTTATTTCTCCTGTAAGTAACCAACGCACTGACGAATATGGCGGTAGCATCGAGAATCGTTGCCGTTTTGTATTGGAAGTAGTCGATCAGGTAATCAACGCTATTGGGAAAGGTAAAACAAGTATCAGGTTATCTCCCTTCGGCGTCGCGAGCGATATGCCCCATTATCCTGAAATTGAAAAGACTTACACCTATCTCGCTGAGCAGCTAAATGAGCGGGATATTGTCTATATCCACCTTGTCGACCATAGTGCAATGGGTGCACCTGTTGTTCCTTTCAGTATCAAGGATACAATCCATAAAAAGTTCAAAAATACACTTATCCTTACAGGAGGTTATAATCTTGAAAGCGCTCAATCAGATCTAAAAAGCGGCTATACCAACTTAATTGGTTTCGGAAGGCAATTTATCAACAATCCCGATTTGGTAATCCGACTTGAAAACAACCTGCCTTTATCCGAAGCATTGGATTTTAACGCGTTCTATACTGCAGATGAAAAGGGATTTACTGATTATCCGGCATATAGTGAATCAGGCGTTATTGTATAACAACCACACCGAAACTCTGTGAATTTTTCTGTGTAACTAGTTGATAATTTTCTGAATCACTTAGATACACAGGGGGTCACAGAGTTTTTTTTATTTATTCAATAACCAGATCCGCCTCCCCCTTTCAAAATAAAAGGTTAAATTTGACGACAAAATTTAACCTATGATCAAATCCATGACTGGTTACGGGAAAGCTGAATGCGAGCTAACCCTGAAAAAAATCACCATTGAAGTAAGGTCCCTGAACAGCAAAGTGTTGGATGTAAACACGAGGATTCCTGGAGTATACCGGGAAAAGGAAATTGAAATCCGTCGTGAACTTTCTGACCGGTTGATCCGCGGCAAAGTCGATTTTAATATCTTCTCCGAATCGTTGGGAGTTGAAAGTAACAGTGCCATCAATGCTTCTATGGTCAAAAGCTATTTCAGCCAACTCTCCGAAATCAGCAAAGAGCTTAAAATACCTGTAGGTGAAATCACACTTCAGATAATCATGCAATTACCTGAGGTAGTTAAAACAACCCGGGATGAACTTGACGAAAATGAGTGGAAGATCATTGTCGCCGCTATCCATGAAGCCTTGGATGCAATGGACAAATTCAGAATTCAGGAGGGAGTTTCACTTTATAACGACATCATTTTCAATATAAATACAATTACATCGCTGCTTGAACAGGTTTCCGCATATGAACAGGAAAGGACGGAAAAAGTTAAGGAACGGATTCTCGAAGGTTTAAAAGAGCTTTCATCTCCTGAAGGTGTCGATCATAACCGGCTTGAACAAGAGATGATTTTCTACCTGGAGAAACTGGATATTAATGAAGAAAAGGTTCGGTTAGGCAACCACTGCAACTACTTTCTTGAAACTTTGGAACTCGATGAACCCGTAGGCAAGAAACTTGGGTTTATTGCCCAGGAGATTGGACGTGAAATCAATACGTTGGGATCAAAGGCCAATCATACCCAGATGCAGAAGCTTGTGATCGGGATGAAAGATGCCCTTGAACGGATTAAAGAGCAATTGCTTAATGCGTTATAATTCAACCGGATTATAACGGATGTCATCGGAACAATATATTGTCGTAACTATTTAATTCGTTAAGTGACCTCCCTCTGCTGCTGACCTCCCCTAACCCCTCCATGAGGGGAAAAGGAGGGAAGCTTCTTTCTGATCCAGACCAGAAGTCTCCCCTTTGGAGAGATTTAGAGAGGTCAAAAGCAGAATTTTGAATTAGTAGATTATTTTCCGATTACTCAATGTTATTATTTAATACACTAACTGTCTCAAATTTCATGAGTGAAGGCAAACTTGTAATCTTTTCGGCCCCTTCGGGTGCCGGTAAAACAACGATAGTTACTCATTTACTCTCACTGGGGCTTAATTTCGGGTTTTCTATCTCTGCGACTACCCGCAAGCCCAGGGGATCAGAACAACATGGTAAGGAATATTACTTTCTGACTACTGAGGAATTTAAGGATAAGATAAACCGTAATGAATTCCTCGAGTGGGAGGAGGTATATCCGGGCTGTTTTTACGGAACACTTAAAAGCGAGGTGGAGCGGATCTCCAAAAACGGACAGAATATCCTGTTTGATATTGATGTCGTAGGGGGTAGCAACATAAAAAAATTCTATGGCGAAAAAGCACTGGCCGTATTCGTCCAGGCTCCTTCAATTGCCGAACTGAAAAACAGGTTATTGAGCCGTTCTACCGACCATCCTGAAGTAATCGACGCGAGGATTGCAAAAGCAGAACTGGAAATGAGTTATGTCCATTTTTTCGATATCGTTATTATCAACGATAAACTTGAAGATGCCCTTTGCGAAGCCGAAGAGAAAGTAGTCAGGTTTCTCGGCGCAACATCCTGAAATAATAAAATCCGCCATGAGAGTCGCAATCTTTTCAGGATCCTTTAATCCGATTCACAATGGTCACCTTGCCATCGCGCGCACTGTTCTTGCTCAGGGTGCCGCAGATGAATTATGGTTTCTTGTCTCTCCCCAGAACCCGTTAAAAGAGAATGCCGACCTGATGGAGGAAGATAAACGGCTAAAGATGGTTGAACTTGCAATTGAAAATGAGCATGGTATGAAAGCAAGTGATTTTGAGTTTCATCTCCCCCGCCCCTCTTACACTATCCGTACACTTGAAAACCTCAGGATCAATTATTCCCAGCATCAGTTTTCACTATTGATTGGCGGAGATAACCTCGCAATCATTAAAAAATGGGTGGAATACCAACGGATTATAGACGAATTTGGATTGATCGTTTATCCACGGCCAGGATTTGTCTCTGCTAAAGATTCGCCTTTCCCGAATACTGCGTTTATTACTGCTCCACTAATCAATATTTCGGCTACAGAGATCAGGGAAAAACTTAAAAAAGGAGATTCCATTATTGGTATGGTTCCGGAAAAAGTGGCTTTGTTTTTACAAAATTCTAATATTTGATGATTCTTGATAAATCTTCCGGATTTTGTCTACAATCCCATAAATAATTCATTCAACTTTTTGCTATAAATAATTGAGCTGTTTCTGGCATTCCAGTATTTACAAATCTCAATTCTTTCCTTTTGGGCCCTTTGAGTCCAAATTATGTACCTAGCCATTCGTCCATTTCCTTATCAGCTTGTTCACTTTTTAAAAAAAGTCCATCTTTAAATTGCGTCTGACCTTCTTCAACTGCATGTTTCTGATCATTAGATAATTCATAAATACTATTTTCAGTTTCTTCATTTAAAATCAGGCGATACATCTCCTCCAGAATTTCGCTATGTTCTGTCTCATTAATCTTTCTTATTAAACTTTTCTTTAATTCAAGTGATGTCATAAAATGCTTATTTTGTATAAAATTACAACAATGCGATGAATTTTATTTAATACCATTTAAAAATCTTCAATCCGATTACAAACGAAACTACGCCAGTTGTTGTGAGTATCAAGGCTTCACGCCAGATATCAATCAGCCCGGCCCCTTCATTGAAAATGCTTCTGAAGGTATCTGTAATCATTGTAAGGGGAAGGAACTTAATTTCGGGAATAGCCCAGTCCGGAAAGTTATGATAACTGAAAAACACCCCTGAAACAACCATCATTGGAGTAACAATGGCATTAATCATACCGTTTCCCACCTCTGTATTGGCAGTGCGTGACGAGACGAGGATTGATATCCCTGAAAAAGCGATATTTGCAGCGATAAATAAAACAATCAATGCTGACCAGCTACCCTGTACTTTGACGCCAAAATAGATCCAGGCGAAGAGGAAAAGGAGTATCGCTTCAGCCAGATTCATCGTAAACCGAGCAGCAATTAAAGCAAATAAGAGGTTGGTTTTTTTCATGGGGGTTGCTACCATTCTGCGTAACAGTTTCTTTGAGCGGCGGTCAATAATCGTATAACTTATTCCCCAGCAACAAGCCATCATGATTCCCATTGCCAGTAATCCCGGAATCAAAAAATCGACATACCGTGTGCCGGAGAGCGTGAGTGGCTCGATCTGAGTTTGATTTTCGGTATAAAAGAGCGGGCCATGTACTTCAAGGTCTGCAGCCAGATGATAGGCAGCCTTCGCTTCAGTGTTTGCCGGATCAAACTGGTATATCGAACCTTTAAACTGATCTTCGATTATTACAGAAACCTTCCCCTTTTTAAGAAGTGTTAATGCATTTGTTGCGGATGTTTCATGAAAACTCAGCGTTGCATCTCCGAGTTTTTCATTTTTGAGGGTAATTGAATAGGTGCTGTCCTTTTTCAGTGCATGTGCCTTTAGCCAGGAGATAAGTTTTGTTTCCTGATTCCCGTTTACTCCGGAAATCTCCCTGACAACAGCAAGCTTAGCCTGAACTCCCCCTTTTTGGGTAAAGGCAATTCCAAGACCCCAGGCCATCAGAATCGGGAATACGACACCCCAAAATATAACCGATGGTTCGCGGATTATCTCGGCAAAGTGAGCCACAATTAACCGGTAAAGCTGATGATTGGAAATCTTATTCATACAAATGACGTCCAGTAAGTGAAATAAACAGTTCGTCGAGTGACCGGTGCCCCCCGGTAACGGTTAATATCTCCTGAAGGGTCCCCTCAGCCAGGATATTTCCCTGATCCATAATGACAATCCTGTCGCAGAGATATTCAGCTTCCTCCATATAGTGTGAAGTGAGAATCAGTGACGTATTATGAAGCTTCTTAAGATCGAGAAGGATATTCCAGATCTCACGGCGGGCATTGGGATCGAGCCCTGTAGTGGGTTCGTCGAGCAATAAAATTTTTGGTTTGTTCAAAAGAGCGACTCCAAGAGCCAATCGCTGACGCTGACCGCCCGATAAATTATCGACATATGCTTTTTTCTTCTCTTCCAGGCCAATAAGCTTAAAAACCTCGTCCACCCGATGGGAGTTGAGCTTATAAAAACTGGCAAAAAGCCGCATAGTTTCCCAGGCAGTAAGTTTGTCCATAAACCTGGTCTCCTGCAGTGAAAGACCAATCATTTGGTGCAGTTCATGCTGATGGTGTTTCCATTGCTTGCCTGCAATGAATATCTCCCCTTCATCTGGATGCTGGATCCCTTCAATCATCTCAACCAGCGTGGTTTTACCTGCGCCGTTAGGTCCGAGCAATGCAAGAAACTCACCGGGCTTAATCTTCAGGCTAACCCCTTTGACTGCCTGTACATCCTTAAATG
>CAIOOC010000435.1 GCA_903859795.1 uncultured Bacteroidia bacterium | reverse complement strand
GGCGAAGCAATTTTTTTTTATTTGATCAATAAAATCCATTCACATAAACGAAAAAGATATGAATCGGTTAGCCGCTTAATGAACTATCAGGCTGTTTTGTTGGTTATGGAACATATTAGTATAAGGCTAAAATTGAAAAACAAATTATTTGTAAGTCATTAAAAATCAGAAGCTGATGAGAAGAGTCTTCTTTTTATTCATTTTACTGGCAAATTTTCAGCTTGCCATTACCCGGCAGATTGACATAAACAATGATTCAGTTCCGGAGAGTTTCTTCATAACCAGGTCACGGGATGAATATCTAAACAAGTTGGTTTCAATGCCTTTCGGTATCAAAAGGGATGAACCGGTGGATTCGATTATTGACAAAATCGGGAACTTCCTGCTGAATTACAGACCTAATAATAGCTACAACGATGATTACTATGCTCTTGAAAGTAATCTTCAGGCTTTTTACAGCTTAAGGGAAGGTGGATATGGTATTGGAGCTATACTTATCGATTCATCAGGTAGGATTATAGCCCGGAATCATAACCGACAGATTCAGAGGCACAGGTCAGATTTACATGGTGAGATGACTCTCCTGACCGATTTTGAGGAGAGCGCCGAATCGGCCAAATATATGAACCTATATCTTTACAAACCAGGGCTGACGGTTTTTAGCTCTGCTGAACCCTGCCCGATGTGTTTCATAAGGCTTTCAACAGCCGGTGTAGATACAAAATACTGCACTTCCGGTACTGATGATGGCATGGTAACACGGATAAACTGCCTTCCTCCCTACTGGTCCGCCCTGGCAAGTAAACATAAATGGGTGAAAGCAAATTCCTCACCTCTTATGCAGATGACTGCCCATTTGCTGTTTTATTCCTTTTACCTCGATAACAGGGGGCCAGAATAATGTACAAATCCTTAGCCTACCTTATACAGAAAGAATACCCCAAATTGTTGAATTCAGGAGTTTGGATTATAAAATGATTACTGGCATCGGGAATGAATAAAAATAGTCCAGCCTTATAAAGGCATTGACTTTCTGTAAAGGTGGAGCCAATCAGGATTCACAAAAGATCATTGTTTATTAGTAATTTGAATATTACTTTTTAACAGATTTAGATCCACAACTTTACGATAGTCAATTAATTACTTTTTAGTATCATTCCCTATAACGTTTATTGTCCTTGTTCCTGTGCTATCTGATTTTATACTCGTTGCATCTCCATTGCAGTTTGTAAAATAGACTAGGTTCCCATGATCAAGGAAACGATATACCTTACAACCATCGTGTTCAAAAAGGAAATCAACCCGATAGGTTTTATTATTCTCAGGGCTTATTTTTGATACCGGAATCTGTCGTGTGCATGAAAGAAACAGGCAAGCAACAATCAGTATTAAAAGAGATTTGTATTGTGTTTTCATGATTTATCTTATTAAATTTAATGACTCAGGAGGTAATATAAAAAGTAATTGATACTCGTTTCTTTTCTTAGACCGTATGGTACTGAATTATCCTGTCAAGGTACTAAATTTTCCTGAAGCTGTCAGGTTTTCTGTGCTTGTAAAGAGTCTTTGGAAATGTGCAGGAACAAGGCATGTGAGGGCATCACTGCTTAGCTCACCGAGGAGGGATTCTTAATCATAATAATCAGCTTACTTTCCAATATACTTTAAGAGATAGAGCTGTATAAAGATTCCGTTCTTAAGCTTATTGTCTCTTACCGTATCTATTTTTATAAGTTCCGATTCTGATAAAACGAGGTCAAGATTTTCCTTATTCAATTCCAGATTGTGAAATCTGACAGTACAAAATTCTTCTCCAGGCTCCAGAAATTCTCCGGGTTGATTAAATTGATGCACTTCCGGGAAGGCATCAACATTCGACATTTTAGCTTTAAGCCAATAATGACTTAATCCCGAAGTACCATTGTATTCTGTCATTGGGCCGGCAGTTACCTCGGTAATATGTAAGATTTTTTTAATTTCAGGATATGCGGTGGAGATATACTCGATGGTCTGTTTATAGGGCCCGTATGAAAAATGAAAATTGGAAACAGAAATCCGTACACCCAGGATTAAGATAAGCGATATTAAAATAATTTTCAGCCATTTGATCTTCATCTGTGTTAAAAGAATAGTTGGCGGGATAATTAGCATTATAACTATGGTCATTCCATACCTTGTGGATAAAATTGGTTGTGAAAACAACGAAATAATTGTAACAACAAGTAGTGTCCCCAAAAAAATAGAGAGCGATAGCCATAAAACTAAGCGGTACTCTGAAAACAATTTTGTAAAACTCACTAAAATGGTAATGACGATTAGGCTATAAATCAAAATAGTCAATAAAATGGAATAATTGGTTGTCCAGAATTGTTCGGTGAAAGGAATTTTAAAACAAGATAGAATAGCATTGAGACTAACTTCAGGAGCCCAAAAAGCATGTTGTACTTTTTTAATTTGAATGATAAACATAAAGAGCCAG
>CAIOOC010000434.1 GCA_903859795.1 uncultured Bacteroidia bacterium | reverse complement strand
AGGTGAAAACACGCTGGCGTTAAAATTATCACAGTATACTTATGGAGAATATTCGCTTGGATTTTGCGACTGGAACCCAATTCCATCAGATCGGAGTATGGGAATTTTCAGGGAGGTTTTCCTCGAAATCAACGATGGAATAAAGATCAGGAGCCCTTTTGTCTATTCGAAAGTAGATACCGTTTCAAAAAGTGCGGCAGACCTTTATATTCAGGCGGAAATAGTCAATAGTACCAATAAACCTGTAGAAGGGATCTTAAGCGTTGATTTTGAGGTTGGTAAAGTGGAGAAAAAGGTAACGGTGGGGGCTAATGATACCCTTTCGTACCGTTTTAAACCGGAGGAATTCAAGGAATTATCAGTTAAAAATGTAGAATTGTGGTGGCCTAACGGGATGGGCAAGGCCAGGATGTATAACCTGAAAACGGAATTTATTTCAAACAATAAAGTGATTGACCGTGTCGATAAGAAATATGGAATCAGGGAAATACGAAGTTACCTGAATAACGAAAAGAACCGGACATTCGAAATTAACGGGAAATTCATTCTTGTTAAAGGCGGTGGCTGGGCTGATGATATCTTCCTTCGCGATACCCGGAAGTCTGTCGAGGCACAGATGCGCTATATCAGGCACATGAATCTGAACAGCATCCGCTGTGAAGGCTTTTGGGGAAAAGATGACAACTTGTATGATTTGTGTGACGAATATGGAATTTTAGTCATGATCGGGTACAATTGTATCTGGGAATGGGAAGAATATCTTCACAAAAAGTGCCATGAGAAGTATGGTGGTGCCGTTGGAGATGAAGACATTAAGCTTCTATCAGACTGGTGGAAAGACCAGATGTTATGGCTTCGTAACCACCCCAGCATTTACCTATGGATGTTGGGAAGCGATAAACTTCCCTGTCCGAAACTCGAAATGAAATATGTCGAACTCTTCAAAAAATATGATCCTTCGAGGCCTTATTCGACCTCTGCAGGGGGTGCCGGGACAGAAAACAATAATGTGGTGGCCGAAGTACCGCTTGTAAGTGATATCAGCGGACCAACGGGGATGAAAATGATGGGGCCATATACCTGGACACCACCTTATTACTGGTTTACAGATACTAAACTTGGAGGAGCATGGGGATTTAATACAGAAACCTGCCCGGGAGCCGCAATCCCTCCTGTTGCTTCACTCAGGAAGATGCTGCCCGAAAAGAGCTTGTGGCCAATCGACAAAAATTATTGGGAATACCATACAGGGAGAAACCAGTTTACAACTCTCGACCGTGACATCGATGCGATTAACAGCAGATATGGAAAATCGTCAGGGGTTGAAGAATTCGCGTTTAAGGCACAGGTTAACAACTACGAAATTATGCGTCCTCAGTTTGAGGCATTTATTGCACACAAACCAAAGAGTACCGGTTTGGTGCAGTGGCAGCTGAATTCGGCTTGGCCTAAGATGATCTGGCAATTATACGATACCTATCTGCAACCCAATGGATCGTTCTATGGTGTTAAGAAAGCGTGTACTCCTCTTCATGCAATTTACAGGTACGGTTTCGACGATATCTACCTTGCAAACGAAGATTTAGCTGACGCCACGGGTCTGACAGTTAAAGTAAGGGCATTTGATATCAATTCAAAGGAGATTTTTGCCGGCCAGTGGAGTGGAGATATCAAATCGAATATTTCACAATTTGTATATAAACTTCCTGATATTAAGAATCTTACGCCAGTCTGGTTCCTCGATCTGAGGATTTATGACAAAAATAACAAGGAAGTTGATAATAGTATTTATTGGTTGTCGACTAAAAAAGACATTCTTGATTATACGGCATTCAAAAAATTGCCATGGCCTTTTTATACCCCAACGAGTCAGTTTGCCGATTTCACGGCATTGGATAACTTGCCAAAAGTTAAGTTGCAGTATGATTACCAGTTTACAAAGGACGAAAAATTTGGAAAGATCACCCTGAAAGTTAAGAATCCATCGGATGCTATAGCTTTCTTTATGTTCCTCGATACTCTTGATCCGACTACCACTAAACCAATCTTACCGGTATACTGGGATGATAACTATGTCACTTTATTACCTGGTGAAGAACGTACCTACAAGGCAAGTTATTTCCTGGCCGATTCAGACGGAAACAAACCTGTTCTGAAAATCAACGCCTGGAATGTGGAATCTGAAACTTTGAAATAACGAAAATAAAGAATTGAGAATATGAGATATGCAGTCGGAATAGATCTTGGAGGTACATTTGTGAAATTTGCCCTTGTTTCGGAAAGTGGTGATATTTTGTTTGACGATAAACTTTCAATCGGAGGGAAGGCCTTGCGGGACGATATTCTCGATACGGTAAGTAAAGCGATCGGTAAGGTTATCCAAAAGGCCGAAGAAAAAAATATTAACGTCATTGGAATAGGGTTCGGATCTCCCGGTATTGTGGATGGTGGAATTGTTCATGGAGGAGCCGACAATCTGAACGGATGGGAAAATATAAATCTCGCTAATCTTTATTCATCCCAATTCGGATTGCCTGTTTTTGTTGATAATGATGCCAATGTGATGGGGCTGGGAGAAGCTGTTTACGGTGCCGCAAAGGGTTGCACTGATGCGATATTTCTTACTGTAGGAACAGGAATCGGAGGTGCCATTATCATGAATGGCCAACTATATGGTGGCTATAAAAACAGGGGCACCGAAATGGGGCATGTCACCATCGATCATAAAGGAATACAATGCAATTGCGGCGGCAGGGGTTGTCTTGAGGCTTATGCTTCGACAAATGCCTTGATCGGGCAGTATGCCCTACGTTCAGGAAAGAACGAAAGTGAGATTAACGGACACTATATTGTAAAGAAATTTCAGGACGGGGAAGAGGCTGCAGTGGAATGCATGCAGGATCATGCTGATTATCTGGGGCATGCAATCGCTGGTTTTATTAATACCTTTTCTCCTCAGAAAGTGATCATTGGAGGAGGTATTTCTGAGTCTGGTCAGTTTTATATTGATATGATCAAGAAGTCGGCCTTCAGTTATGTTATGCCTGATTGTTCGAGATTTACAGATGTTGTAGGGGCAACTTTAGGGAATAGCGCTGGTTGTATGGGCGCTGCATCATTGGTTTTTAGAAATTGTAACTAAACGTTTAAACATGAAAAAAAATTATCTGATTGTCGGACTGATCATGCTGATCTTTTTCGTCATCTCTTTTCTTACCAACATCATAGGACCTTTAATTCCTGAGGTCATCAAGGGCTACAGCGTAAGTAAAGGGATGGCCGGACTTCTGAATTTCTCTTTTTTTATTGCTTATGGAGTAATGTCTATCCCTGCAGGAATATTGACCGAAAGATATAAGGAAAAGAAAGTGATTACTGGGGCCTTTTTATTGGCAATAATTGGGGCTTTTCTATTTGCACACTTCCCGACTTTTGGAGTTTACCTCGTTTCTCTTTTTCTGATTGGTATGGGAATGGCCATTCTGCAGGTTGCGATTAACCCCTTACTCAGGGTATCAGGGGGTGAAGAGCACTTTGCATTTACCTCGGTGCTGGCGCAGTTGTTTTTTGGTGGAGCCTCCTTCTTAAGTCCGCTTATGTACTCCTACCTGGTTACAAACCTCACTGCCGGGAATAAATCAAACTGGCTTCTTTCAACGCTGGACACTCTGGTACCCCCAAATCTGAAGTGGGTATCAATATATTGGATTTTTGCAGTGGTTGCCATTGCAATGACTGTAATAATCATGGTCTCAAAGTTTCCAAAGGTTGAACTGAACGAAGAAGAAAAAGTTGGGAGTTTTGAAACCGTGAAGGAGCTTCTCAAAAATAAATATGTTGTTCTTTATTTCTTTGGTATATTTGCATATGTAGGTACAGAACAAGGCGTTGCCAGCTGGATCTCAAAATTTCTTTCTGATTATCATGGCATGAATCCGGAGGTGGAAGGAGCGACAGCTATTTCATGGTTTTGGGGATTGCTAACCCTGGGGTGTTTCCTCGGACTTGGATTACTGAAATTAATTGACAGCAAGATTGTACTTCGGATTTTTGCCATTGGCGCGATGATAAGCCTGGCTACTGCTTTAACAGCAGGAAGCGGAATGACTGCTTATTATGCGTTTATTGGTGTTGGATTCTTTGCCTCAGTAATGTGGTCAGTTGTATTTTCATTAGCCCTTAATTCATTGAAAAACAATCATGGGGCATTTTCAGGAATCCTATGTTCAGGGATAATCGGAGGAGCAGTTGTTCCCCTGATTGTTGGTGTTCTCGGTGATGCATTCGGATTAAGAGTTGGGATGTCGTTTGTGTTTATCACACTTAGCTACATTCTGAGTCTTAGCTTCTGGGCAAATCCGCTGGTAAAAAATAAAACCATAAGCTTTAAGTCCGAGATGTCATAATCAGCTTATCCTTAAAGCAATAAATGCATTTGATCAGAATATAAAATTGAAGAATCATTAATTAACGAATACATAGAACGTAAATGAAAACATTAGCAATTTTAGGTGGGTCTCCGGTTCGTGATACAAAAACAAATCCTTGGCCAAAATGGCCGGTTTGGGATAAGAAAGAAGAAACTGCATTGCTTGAGGTGCTAAACAGCGGTGTATGGTCATACAATGGACCCAAAGAGACGGAGTTTAACAAAAATTTTGCTGAGTTTTGCGGGGTAAAGTACGCAGTATCTGCAGCCAATGGTACAGTAACTCTGCAAATGGCCCTTGAGGCATGCGGCATCGGGGTTGGAGATGAAGTTATCCTTCCCGGTTTAACCTGGCAGGCGACAGCAGCCACTATCGTTGATGTGAATGCAACCCCGATTTTGGTCGATGTTTGCGAAGATACCTGGTGCATTGATCCAAAAGAAATTGAAAAAGCAATTACTCCGCGAACAAAGGCGATTATTCCGGTTCACCTTTACGGGAGTTTTGCCGATATGGATGAGGTAATGCGGATTGCAAAAGAACACAACCTTTTCGTAATCGAAGATTGTGCACATAAACATGGCGGCGAGTGGAACGGTAAAAAAGCCGGAAGTATTGGTGATATCGGAAGCTTTAGCTATCAGCTATCCAAGCACCTGACAGCAGGAGAAGGTGGAACGGTTACGACTAACAACTTCGAATTATACGAAAAACTCGATGCTCTGAGAAATTGCGGCAGAAGGCCGGAGCCCGAGACCGAAGTAAAGGCTGATAAAGGCGAAGGCGTCTATTTTGATGCCGGAAATTTCTGCCAGTCAGGAAATTTCAGAATCACCGAATTCCAGGCAGCAATCCTGATTGAAGGTCTGAAAAGACTTCCGGAACAGAACAAGGTAAGGGATGAAAACGGAATGTATCTCAATTCACTGATAAAATCAACACCAGGAATTATCCCGATGAGAAGAGATGCCCGCGAAACCAAAGAGGCCTATTTTAACTTTTCATTCAGATACGATCAGGCAGGTTTTAAAGGTTTACCGGTTGCAAAATTCAGGGCAGCGCTTACTGCCGAAATCGGCATAGAGGTAGCAGCAAGTTATACTCCGCTTAATAACTGCTCCTTGTATGTTCCATTAACCAAACCTGCACGTCATAAATTAAATGATGAATATTGGGCTGCCATTGATCCGGCGAGATTTGATCTACCGGTTTGCGACAAGATTCACTTTGAAGGGTCAGCCTGTATCCACCACAAAATACTGATGGGCTCCAAAGCCGATATGGAAATGGTTGCAGCTGCTATCCAAAAGGTTTACGATAACGCCGAAAGCCTTTAAGCAGCTGTTAATTTGAATATTGAATCTCCTAAGGGGTCCCTTTTGTTTTATTTTTAATACCTCCGGTTCCACCGGAGGTTATTATCCGCCAGCTGGCGGATAAGCCCTTCGGACTGTATGCATGATAACCCTGAAAGGGTCTAATTTGAATAACCGCTGGCGAAACCCGCGGAAGATATGCACGATCTGGCTGGAACCCTGAATGGGTTTAACTTCGAAACTAAATTTATTACAACTACTTATGAAAACCATAAAAATTGCGCTTATTGGCGCCGGTTATATTTCAAACTTTCATGCCCGGGGACTTCAGTCTATCCCAAATGTTGAAATTGCTGTTGTTGTTGGACTTCCTATAGAAGCAGCACAGGCATTTGCAGATAAATACAATATCAAAGAATCCACTTCTGATGTTACTACACTCTATAAAAGAGATGATATTGATGCCGTGGTCATTGGAACACCGAATAAATTTCATGCTCCGTTTGCAATCGAATTTTTGAACAACGGGAAAGATGTTTTCCTTGAGAAGCCTATGGCCATGAGTGCAGAGGAAGGACTCACAATCAAGGCAGCTGCCGATGCAGGGAATCAACTGGTTATGACCGGTCATATGTGGCGTTTCGACAATGATGTGAACTTTGTGAAAGATACCGTTGACTTAGGCCAACTCGGTAAAATTGTCAAAACCAAGGGATACGGGATTCACGAAAATTGGGGACCCGCAGGATGGTTCTCACAGAAAGAGCTGGCAGGTGGCGGAGCTTTGGCCGATATGGGAGTTCATGCAATTGATACTGCCCGGTATATACTAGGTGATCCTATGCCGACAAAGGTTTATGCAAAAATCGGAACTTACTATGGAAATTATGATGTTGACGACTCCGGTATTATCATGATTTCATGGGATAACGGTGCGGAATCAATTATCGAAAGTGGCTGGTGGCAGCCTCACATGGATGGTCCTGAGGCTGCAACAGGAATCTACGGCACAAAAGGTTATGCAAACGTTTTCCCAACCTTCCTCAAATTCAAGGTGGGGAATATTCCTGGTAAATTTGATGCCAAACTTCCTGCCAAAACTGAACATTGCGATCAGTCGATGTACACACGCCAGATGGAACATTATGTAGATTGTATTCGCACCCGAAAAACACCTGTACCCGGGTTAACCGAAGGACAAATTATTCTTGATATCGTCGACGCTGCCTACAAATCATCAGAAACCGGCGAGGCAGTAAATATGGGATAAAGAATTTTACTGAATACTTTGCGGGGGATATATGTCATTCATTTCCCATATAGTATTGGTATTCTGCAATATGCATTAATACATTGTTTCTGTCATATGCTTATATCTAACACGTCCACTAAGAACTCCGCAAGGAGTTGAATATTAATGACCCCCGGTGAAGCTTGCGAAACCGGGGGTTAAAAACACAACAAAATACCAACCCCGAAGTGGGTTGAATTTTGCCTAACAAATTAAATCCTTCCCGGCCTCCGGCTTTTTATCTGTATTCATAAGTCATTTAGATGATTAACCTTTAGCACTTTCGTTATGAGATCCGTGAAATTCAGGTATTATTGTTTGTTTCCAGCTATATTTCTTTTGGCTACCGGTTGTTTCAGACCTAATCCTTCAATCATGCAGCTAAAAGATAATTGGGAAATCCAGTCCTCGGCTGTTCTAACACACGATGGAAGCCAGATTTCGACAAATGGCTTTCAACCTGATAAATGGTACCCCGTTACAGTGCCCACAACTGTTTTAGCCGCACTTGTTGAGAACAAGGTTTATCCTGATCCGTTTTTTGGAGATAATCTTAAGACTATCCCCGGATACAGACCGGGCAGCTGGCTATCGATGCCTAAGGACAGCCCATTCCGTCCTTCATGGTGGTACAGGACAAAGTTTGAGATTCCATCCGAATGGAAGGGACAATACCTGAATTTACACCTGAACGGGATTAATCTTAAGGCAAACGTATGGCTTAATGGACACCAGATTGCAGATAGCTCCAGCGTGGTTGGAATGTTCCGGAGATTTGAATTTGATATAAAACAGTGGGTTATAACCGGTTCTGAGAACAGTCTGGCAATTCAGGTTTTTGGTCCCGGCAGGATTCCTGATCTCAAATATTATACCAAACAGGTAGAAGCCACAACCGGATGGGATGATCACAATCCCCAACCACCTGATCTCAATATGGGAGTTTGGCAGGATGTATTTATATCAGCAGACGGACCAGTTTCGATTCGGAATCCTTATGTAGTGACCAAACTTGATCTCCCTTCCCTTGAAAATGCTCACCTGTCTGTTTCTGCAAAAGTGATTAACAACAGCGATAAAAAGATAACTGGAAAACTTAAAGGGGTAATTGAAAATCTCAAATTCAGCAAGGAGGTTATATTAGCACCACACGAAGTCAGAGTCATTGAATTTACCCCGGCTGAATTCAGCCAATTAAATATTAAAAATCCCAGGTTATGGTGGCCACATAATGTTGGAAAACAAGAATTATACCAGTTAAAACTTTCCTTTAAAACCGATGGCAATCTTTCTGCGACGGAGCATGTCCGGTTTGGAATTCGAGAGGTTTCAACCTATATCAACAAGGATGGGTGGCGCGGTTACCAGGTAAACGGGAAAAATATCCTGATCCGTGGTGGTGCATGGATGACGAGTGATATGCTGCTTAGACTTTCTCCGCACAGGTATGCAGGATTGATCGAATATGCCAAAGAGGCTGGCTTAAATGCTTTGAGATCAGAAGGATTTTCGATCCGCGAAACAGAAGACTTCTACAACCTTTGTGATGAAAACGGAATTTTGGTTATCCAGCAATTTTTTGGAAGGAACCTTCCGGATGAGAAGCTGGCTGTAAACATCATTGAAGATATGTTGCTTCGCATCCGTAACCATCCGAGCCTGATCCATTTCCTTGGACATGATGAAACTTTCCCAACCGAAAATCTCGATAAGAATTACAGGGAACTGGTTGCCAAATATACCCCTCAAAGAACCTACCAGCCACATTCGGGCGCGTTTCATATCGAAGACAGATTTAAAACCGGTGGAACGCGTACCGGTACACTGGAACTTTGGTCGTATGCCAACCCTTCACATTACTATACCCATAAGGACGATGGCGCCTGGGGATTTGCTCAGTCCGGCGGAATCGGGGGCATTTTTGCACCTTACGAGAGTATGCGGAAGATGTTGCCCGAGAAGGCACTATGGCCGATTAACAATGAGACGTTCTCCTTCCATACTGTTTTGCAGGGTACGGACTATTTCACTGCGGGTCTCGAAGCATTGGACAAGCGGTACGGGAAAGCATCCGGAATCATCGATTTCTGCACCAAAGGTATGGCGCTGAATTACGAAAGTGCCCGAGGAATGTTTGAAGCTTATGCACGCAACAAGTATGAAGCCCTAGGAATAACTACCTGGAAATACGATGCCGCATGGCCTGCCGCATACAGCTGGCAGTATGTCGACTGGTTTCTCAATGTTGGCGGGGCCTATTATGGCGCCAAGAAAGCCTGTGAACCATTGCATGTTCAGTACTCGTACGACAACAACTCGATTTATGTTGTGAACAGCATGTACCAGGATTTTAAGAATCTGAAGGTTACAGCCAGGATCTTCAACTTCGATCTGAGTGAAAAACTCGCTAAAACAGCAATTGTTGCTGTTGGCCCCGACGGGAAAACTGAAGCGTTTAAAATTGAATTCCCAGAAGGGTTGAGTAAAACCTATTTTCTGAGATTAAAACTTGAAGATCCTTCCGGCAAAGAGATTACTGATAATTTTTATTGGCTGTCAACGGTTAAAGACATCCAGGGAACCCGGGTGGACACTAAGAGTCCGCTTGGATTCGATTGGGAGTTGTTCGTGGCCAAACCAAAATCGACTGCCGATTTCACCGATCTGGCAAAACTTCCAAAAGTCGGACTTGAAAAATCTTTTGCCATTCAGCAGGATAGCGCACAGGTTCACGGAATTGTAAAGATTAAAAACCCCGGTAAAAGTCTCGCATTTATGGTTCATCTTGCTCTGACCAAAGGAGCTGGAGGCGATGAAATAACTCCTGCTTACTGGGGTGATAACTACTTTTCGCTATTCCCGGGAGAGGAAAAGGAGATTAAAGTGCGCTATAACAAAGTTGATCAGGGATCCGGTTCTGCTGTCTTGAAAGCAGATGGATGGAATATAATTCAATGATAATTAATATTTAACAGGTCCTAAAACGTTGGTTTTTCAGAGGCTGTATCACAAGTTTTTAACCTCAAAGTGCACAAGGAATTAATAAGGAACACAAAACAAATGCATTGTATTTCAGTATCTTGTGTTCTTTGTGAAAATCCTTTGTGAACATTGTGGTTCATTAGTTTTATTTTTAAATATGAACAAAATGAAAATTAGAAATCTTCTTACCAGGGTCTTCTCGCTGGTTGCAATGCAGGTGCTGATGCAGTCCTGTATCAATAACAGTTTACCCCAGTTGGGCAAAAACAAAATTGAATATGTCATTGCTGCTATGACGTCCGATGAAAAGATCGGGATGACGGTCGGCGACGGCAAATTTTTACCTGCTACGGAATCAAAAACCACAGAACAAGGGACAGGCATAATCATTGCAAACCAGAATTCCAAGCTGGTAATCCCCAGGCTGGGTATTACCTCGTCGGCACTCACCGATGGTCCGTCAGGTGTTAATCGGGATCCTCATCCTGACGGAGCAACAGAGTATTCCTATACGACTGCTTTCCCTACTTCAACATGTCTGGCTGCAACCTGGAACCTTGATTTAATCGAGAAAGTAGGCAGGGCCTTTGGGAATGAGGTGCTGGAATACGACTACGATGTTGTTCTGATGCCTGCTTTGAACCTGCACCGTAATCCCAAATGCGGACGTAATTTTGAATACTATTCCGAAGATCCTATGCTTTCGGGTAAATTGGCGGGGGCAATGGTCACGGGTGTACAATCCAATGGAGTTGGGGCAACGCTGAAACACTTTTTGGCGAATAACCAGGAGACCAACCGGAGATCATATAATGCAGTTGTCAGCCAAAGAGCCTTGCGAGAGATCTACCTGCGTGGATTTGAAATTGCAGTCAGGGAGGGTCATCCTAAGGCAATTATGACCTCGTACAATAAGGTAAATGGCTATTATACAGCGGAAACACCGGAATTATTGAATGATATTGTCCGTAAGGAGTGGGGATTTAAGGGTGTATTTATGACCGATTTTGATGGTTATGGAAGTGCTGTGGCAAAGGTCAGAGCCGGAAATAATATGTTGATGGGCGGAAGTAAGGATGAAGTTAAAGAACTGACGGAAGCTCTGAGAGATAAAACACTTGATGAAAGTACCCTGGGCAGAAACCTTGCCTTTAATATGGAGCTTAAGCTAAGTTCTCCGCGTGCAAAAGGGTATATCCCTTCACAAAAGCCGGATCTAGGTGCTCACGCAAAGGTTGCCAGAGAGGCTGCAGGAGAAGGACTTGTGCTGCTTAAAAATGAACACAATTCGCTCCCATTTAAAGATGTTAAGACTGTTGCCGTTTTTGGAAAGATTTCATATTACCTGATAGAAGCCGGGACCGGCAGCGGGGGTATAAGGAGTAATAAGTACGCCATTTCAGTTAACGACGGACTTAAAGATGCAGGATATCAGGTTTTGAAAGAGCTTGAAGATTCATACACAGCTTTTAACGCCAATATAATGGAACAAAATCTTGTACCGGATTATTTCAACAATCCGGTGATGCTGGCTAATAACGGAATAAAGGATGGAAAGGCACCCGGACATTTCAAAAAAAGGCTGATCCCCTTTCATGATGAAATGGCGATGACGCAGGAACAGATTAAAAAGCAGGTTGCAAATTCAGATATTGCGGTTATCACACTTGGAAGAAGCGGAGGTGAAGGCTATGACAATGGTTATTTTCCTACCTCTGAAGCAGAACTGGCACTGGTGCGCAATGTGTGCGACACGTATCATGCTGCCGGGAAAAAGGTTGTCGTAGTTCTGAATATAGGTGGTGTTTGTGAGACAGTCAGCTGGAAAAACCTTCCTGATGCTATTCTCGTAGCATGGCAGCCTGGACAGGAAGGCGGGTATGCAATTGCTGATGTTTTGAAGGGTGCTGTTAACCCCTCAGGCAAACTTCCTGACACCTTTTTCATGAAATTCGAAGATGTACCATCCGCCAAAACCTTCCCCGGAGAACCTGCAGATAATCCCGTTAATTCATTTTATAAAGAGGGAATATATGTCGGTTACCGCTATTACGATACCTTTAATGTCCCCACATCGTATGAATTCGGATATGGGTTATCCTATACCACTTTTGAGTACTCAAATCTGAAACTGAGCGCAACTGTTTTTTCAGATTTCATAAATGTGACAGTTCAGGTTAAAAATACGGGATCTGTTCCCGGTAAAGAGGTTGTTGAACTATACCTTTCTGCTCCAACTTCCGGTACCGAGAAGCCGGCTCAGGAACTTAAAGGTTTTGCAAAAACACAATTGCTGAAGCCTGGTGAGAGCGGGATTGTCTCCTTCGAGCTGAATAAGCGGTCGCTCGCTTCATTCCAAAGTGGAAGTAGTGCCTGGGTTGCAGATAAAGGCGATTATCAGGTACGTATTGGGGCATCATCGAAAGACATAAGGCTTAAAGGGTCTTTTAATTTGCCTGAAAACCAGGTTGTTGAAGTTGTTCATGATGTGATGTATCCAAACTTTGCAATGGAGGAGCTGAGCCAGCGAAAAAAATAATCAGACATGACTACCGGCAGACTTTATGGATTCATCGTATTGTTATCCTGTTCGCTTCAGGTTATTATCGTAAGTTGCGGAAGTAACCCGGGTGCCATAAAAACACACGACAAGATTGACGAGATTTTAACAGCGCTGACTATCGATGAGAAAATTGCACTTACAATAGGCGTTGGAGATGGAAAAACGCCACCTCCAGGTGCGCCTGTGTATGACCCTAAATCAGGTGTAAGTTTCGAGGACCAGATAAACGGGAACAAATCTCCCCTTTTTGCTCCATCGGTGGATGGACAGGTTTGGGGAATACCGCGCTTCGCCGTTAAATCTACACTGATGGGTGGTATCACCATAGCTTGTTCAAACCCGAAGGATTCGACCCAGGAAGTCAGGTATACAGCCTTCCCTAGTGAAACTGCGATGGCCGCAACATGGAACACTCCGCTAATTGAAAAAGTTGGAAAGGCAATAGGCAACGAGGTAGTGGAGTCCAATGTCGACATTATGCTTGAGCCTGGTTTGAATATTCAGCGTAACCCAATGTGCGGCAGGAACTTTGAATACTTTTCAGAAGATCCCATTCTTTCGGGGAAAATGGCTGCAGCGTATGTGAGGGGAGTTCAGTCACAAGGGGTTGGGACTTCGATCAAGCATTTTGCCGCAAATAATCAGGAATCTGACCGCAGAAGCTACGATGCAATCATAAGCCAGAGGGCCTTGCGGGAAATTTACCTACGTGGTTTTGAAATTGCGGTTAAAGAGAGCCATCCCTGGTCAATCATGACCTCCTACAATAAATTTAACGGCTACTATACCTCCGAAAATCCTGAACTCCTTAGAACCGTTGTCCGTGATGAATGGGGTTTTGACGGGGTTTTTATGACTGACTGGGATGGATTGGGAAATGCAGTGGCAAAGCTCCGGGCCGGAAGCAATCTGATGATGAGCGGGAGTGATGCTGAAAGATCGGAGCTTAAGAAAGCATTAAGAAATAAGCAAATCGACGAGAGCGAGCTTGATAAGAGTGTTGAATATGTGCTGAAATTCAAGCAGAAAACTCCGCGTGGCAGAGGCTACAGGCCATCAATGAAATTTGATAAGGCAGGTCATGATTCCCTCGCCAGAATCTCGGCCAGTGAGGCAATCGTATTACTCAAGAATAACAACAATACACTCCCATTCAATCGGGCGATTAAAACAATTGCGCTTTATAGCAAGGGCTCATACTTCTTTGTGGCAAGCGGATCGGGCAGTGGAGAGTCGAAACCAAAACATTCCGTCACAGTTAACGAAGGGATTAAAAATGGGGGGTATCGGGTTGTAAAATACCTTGAAGATACCTATTCAAAATTTGTCGATACAATTCTGGTGAATAATCATAACATTACAGATTATTTTAGCCGGCGCATTATTCCCTTTCATTCTGAGCTAAACATACCGAAGTCAGTCATTGCTCAACAGGTTTCCGGATCTGATATAGCCGTGATCACGATTGGGCGCAGTGGTGGTGAGGGGCATGATAATGGCTATCTTCCTCTCGACAAAACAGAGCAGGAACTTATCCGAAATGTTTGTGAGTTATACCACGCCGCTTCTAAAAAGGTGGTTGTAATACTTAATGTAGGTGGTGCCTTTGAAACCGCCAGCTGGAACGATCTTCCGGATGCAATTTTGCATGTCTGGCAAACCGGGCAGCAAGGTGGCAATGCCGTAGCAGATGTGCTCAGCGGAAAAGTCAACCCTTCCGGTAAATTGCCGGTATCTATCCCTGTAAAATATAGTGACGACCCCTCAAGTGTGAATTTTAAAGGAGAATCAGAGGTTGCCAAAGTCAATGTTATCCCGGTTCTCTATAATGAAGGGATCTATGTGGGATACCGGTATTACGACTCATTTAAGATTCAAACCTCCTACGAATTTGGTTACGGACTCTCCTATACAACGTTTGAGTTTTCGGATTTAAAGTTAAGCAGTAAAACCTTCAATGGAATGCTGAAGATTGAGGTTACCGTGAAAAATAGCGGGAAGGTTGACGGGAAAGAGGTTGTTCAGCTTTATTTGTCATCCCCGGAATCTGGCATTGAGAAACCATTTCAGGAACTCAAAGGATTTGCCAAAACAAAATTATTAAAACCCGGAGATAGCCAGCAACTTTCATTTGAACTGGATGCCCGTTCAATCGCTTCCTTCTGGACCGGTAAGTCGGCATGGGTTGCCGATCCCGGAGTTTATCTGGTGAAAATTGGTGCCTCTTCGAAGGATATAAGGCTTAAATCATCTTTTACGTTACCTAAAGAACTGATCGTCGAAAAGGTACATAATGTGCTCTATCCCTTTTCGTTACTGAATTCATCCCTGAAAGAAATAAGCACAAAAGAAAAATAAATAAACCTTTGGTAATGAAAAGAATATTATTCTGCCATATTATAATTCTCATTATTAGCATATTGCCCGTTTGCCGGACAGCCGCACAGGTTTATGACGGGAAAGAGGGTGGCGGTAAACCGGATCCTCAGTTAAGTCAAAAGGATAATGATTATCTTGATCGGCAGGCTAAAGTCTTTTTAGATTCTGTTCAGGCAATCATCTCAAAATATAAGCCTACAATACCTGAAAACCGGGAAAGAGGAATGGCTAAGCTTTTGCTGGATGCCGTTTTTCATGAACACTATGCTGCCTACCGGAAACCTTGCCAGGAATTCTTTCATTTTCAAACAGCCAACCTGATTAAAGAACTTGAAAATTCGAAAGTAGAACAGGGTGCTATGATCTGGAAGGTTTATAACATGGGTTTTATCGTACGCACAAAATCTGTCACACTGGCGTTTGATCTTGCAAGAGGAGCATCATCAGGCTCACCGGACTTTGCTATGTCTGCAGATGAAACCGACCGGATTGTCAGGCAATGTGACATCCTGTTTATCAGTCACAGGCATGAGGATCATGCCGACAAGGAGGTTGCAGAAAATTTTCTGCAACAAGGAAAGCCGGTAATAGCACCTGAACAGGTTTGGAAAAACTTACCGATCGCTAAGCATATCACTCATCTTGAGCCAATTGAAGAAAAGAAACAAACTCTTAAACTATCCAAAAGCCGATACCTCGAGCTCTTTATTTATCCAGGTCATCAGCTAACCTCTGCGATAAATAATGTCGCTTTGGTTAAAACTCCTGACGGTATAACTATTGCCCATACTGGTGATCAGATTAACGAAGGTAATTTTATGATGGATTGGAATTGGATTGACAAAGTGGGCCAAAATCACCGGGTTGATATCCTGATGCCTAACGCCTGGACTACCGATATTATCAGGATTGTCAAAGGATTTAACCCTTCCCTTGTTGTTCCCGGGCATGAAATTGAACTTGGCCACACCGTCTGGGACCGGCTTCCTTTCTGGGGTGATGACAAATACCTGGAATTGAATTATGCCGATTTGAAGAAATCAAAATATCCGGTTCTCGTTTTGGTATGGGGGGAATCGTATCACTATAATCCTTAGAGTAAATTCTTTGCGGGCAAATCTCTTGAAAAGTGTTGATAATAAAAAAGAATAAATTCATCTTAAATTAATAAAATGGAAGCTACAATAAAATCCAATTTGACACAACGATTGAGTTCTCTGGATACCCTTCGCGGGTTTGATATGCTTTGGATTATTGGAGGAGGGGAATTGCTCCGGGCATTATCAAAATCTACAGGCTGGGATTGGGTGAATGCCTTGGCAAACCAGATGCACCATGTACAGTGGGAAGGGTTTCACTTTGAAGATCTAATATTCCCGCTGTTTATGTTTATCTCCGGGGCAGCTATCCCCTTCGCGCTAACGAGTAAGCTGGAAAAGGGAACTCCAAAGAAGGAGTTGTATAAAAAGGTGTTTCAAAGGATGGTTTTGCTCGTGGTTTTCGGAATGGTCTATAACGGATTACTGGAAAAGGGCTTTTCGGACATTAGGTACCTCAGT